>JBATKC010000251.1:0-11959 GCA_049669065.1 Gammaproteobacteria bacterium | reverse complement strand
GTGGTCGTCGCATATACCCTCGGCAGGGTCATAGAAGGCGCATTCGAACTGTTCCTCGACTGTGAGGTATTCAGCTGGCGCCCGTTCGATGCCTGGTTCCGGCTGGTCACCGCGCGGCGTAATCCGTGTCTGCTGCTGCTGACTGCAGGTGCCGCCCTGAAACAGCCTGACTGGGGGTTTTTGGCGGTGGCCGCCTGGACCGTACTGTCATCGGCAATTCTCACCCTGCGCCTGGGCCAGGCCATCGCCATGCGCATTCGCGGCGAGCGGCTACAATCCTGGCTCAGCGACCCGGCCACCGCGCGACGCGATCATCCGCTGTCATATCGCACGTTTTCGTCTACGCGCGCCGCCTATGGCGAGACCTGATCCGATGCCGAGCGCCCGATCCCTGTCATGACTCACTCCGATCCAGACGACCGGGCTGCCGTGGTCAGCCAAAGCCCGTCCCCCTCGGCGGTACTGGGCCTGATCCGGGAACAGGTGACCTGCGACTGGCCGGTGGACGATCCCCGGGTGCTCGCGCTGCTCGAGGTCATACGTGAACGGCATGGCGAATCGCTGGACGCCGTGGTGGCATACGGTTCCTATCTGCGGGGTAAGCGCGATACCCTGCTCGATTTCTACATACTGCTGCAGGATTTCACTACCCTGAGCAGCGCCTGGCAAGGGCCTGCGTGTCGTTTTCTGCCACCGAATGTCTATCAGATCCACGTTGGCAGCGGCGCCGATGCATCCCGTGCCAAATGCGCGACACTGCTGCTGACCCAGTTCGAGCGCGCGCTGGCCGGCGATTTCCATTCTTACTTCTGGGCCCGCTTCGCGCAGCCGAGTCGGATACTGTTCTGTCGCGATGATGGCATCCGTGAACGGCTGACCCAGGCCATCGCAACCGCGGCGCGGTCCTTTGTCAGCCGGGTCGTCCCGATGTTGCCCACACGATTCTCAGGCGCGGAGCTATGGGTCCGTGGCCTCGGCCTGACCTATCGTTGCGAGCTGCGCACCGAAGATCCGGCCTATTCCAGAGGATTGTTTGACGCCAACGCGGCATATCTGAACGCCCTGACCCACGCCCTCGCCGACGGCGACCTGGCTTACCGGCCGGTCGATGGAGAGACGGATCTGTATGCGTCTGAGGCGACGGCAGCGCTGCGGCGACGCGCTGCCGCGGCATGGTGGCTAAGACGTGCTCAGGGAAAATTCCTGTCCGCCGCACGCATCATCAAGGCGGCTCTGACCTTCGAGGATCCGCTGGACTATCTGCTGTGGAAGATCGAACGGCACTCGGGCGTGCACGTTGAACCCACCCCACGTCAGCGGCGCTACCCGCTGATATTCGCCTGGGGTCTGCTGTGGCAGCTGTACCGCAAGGGAGCCTTCCGCTAGCGGAATCTCAGCTCCCGGCCGCGCGTGATCGGGCCGGCTCGATGATCTCGCGGAAGCGCTGGAGGATCAGGTCGATCTGTTCCTCGCTGTGGGCAGCACTCACGCTGCAGCGAAGCAGGCTGCTGCCATCGGGAGTCGCCGGCGGCACAAACAGGTTGGTGTAGATACCGGCCTCCAGCAGTCGCTCCCAGGTGCGGGCCGCCTCCTCGCTCTCCTCGAATCGCACTGCGATCACGGGACTGACATCGGCGCCGAGTCGAAGACCCATGGCCTCCAATCCGCGATACAGACGCCCGGCATTTTTGTGCAACTTCTGGCGAAGCTGTGGCCGCGACGATATCTGGCGCAGCGCCGCGCGGGTCGTCGCGATGACCGAAGGATTGCCGGATGCGGTGAAAATGTAGGGTCGACTGGCGTAGCGGAACAGAGGCAGCACATCGTGCCGGCTGGCGCAGAAACCGCCGGTAGCGCCGAGGCTCTTGCTGAAAGTGCCGACGACAAAGTCGACATCTTCCATCACGCCCAGTTCTTCGCAGACACCGCGCCCATGCTCGCCGTAGATGCCCAGGGAATGCGCCTCGTCGACCAGCAGATGCGCGCCGAATTCCCGCTTCAGTGCCACGATCTCGCGCAACGGCGCTCGATCGCCAAGCACGCTGTATAGCCCTTCGACGACGATCAGCGTGCGGCTCGCCTTCTCCGCCAGTCGGCGCAGGCGGTTGCCCAGACTGGTCATGTCATTGTGGCGGAAACGATAGACCGAACCGCCGCTCATGCGGCAGCCGTCGTAGAGGCTGGCATGGGCATCGGCATCCATCACCACCACATCGCCGGTATTGACCAGCGCGGCCAGGGTGCCGAGATTGGCCGCATAGCCAGTGGAAAACACCATCGCGTGGGGGACATCGTAGAATTCCGCCAGCTCACGCTCGAGGTCAAGATGCGGTGCATAGCTGCCGTTGGCCATGCGCGAACCGGTGGTGCCGGTGCCGGCCTCGGCCAGCGCTGACTGTCCTGCCGCGACGCATTCCGGATCGAAGGTCAGACCAAGATAATTGTTGGTGCCGACAAGGATCGTCTGCTTGCCATCGATGATGGCTTCGGTCGGCGAGATGATCCGATCGATGACGATACTGGTGGGATCGCGCCCGACCGCAGACAGCTGATCCCGGTTGGCGGAAATCTTGCCGAACTTGTCCAGCAGGTCGACCTTATCCATGTTCAGTCCTCGACCAACCCGGCCACGACCTTTGCCAACTCGCCGATCGTATGCACATCGGACAGGCTTTCCATATCGATGGCGATATCGAAGTGCTCCTCGACCTCCATCACGAACTCCAGCACCTGGATCGATTCCAGACCGAGGTCAGACACAAAATTGGTGTTGCTGGCCAGATCCACCGAGCTATCCACGGATCCGGAGAGAATTTCACGCAGGCTCTCTTCGATCTTTTCTTCTTGCGTTGCCACGACTCGCTCCAACCAGTCTTGCTATCCTTCCCGCTTCGCTCCGAACAGTCTCCGGGCACCCTCTCCGAGATCGACCGCCGGCGTCCAGCCGGTTGCCCGGGTGAAGGCCTCGTTATCACAGACCCAGGATTCCTGGGTCAGCTCGCGGACCTTCCCGGGCGTCAGCATCGGCGCATAACCGAAAAGCTTCGACAAGCCCCAATTCACACTGGCGGCCAGCCTCAACAACACCGCGGGCACGCGCAGCTGCCGGACTCTGCCCCCGCCCACCGCCCGGGCCATGCCCGGCCAGTCATAGCCACCCGGGTAGCCGTCGTCCACGCTGTAGAGCTGGTGCCGACAGGCGGTACCGGCGCGTAACCATGCGACGACCGCGCTTGCCAGATCCTCAACATACAACAGCGATAGTCGTTGTCCGGGCGGGCCCGGCACAAAGGCTATCCCACGCCGCAGCCAGGCCAGGATCGGGCGCATTTCCTTATCGCCCGGCCCGTAAACTGCAGGCGGTCGCAGTATAGTCCAAGCGAGACTTTCGTGCTGCCGCAGGACGCGTTCACCTTCGGCCTTGCTTTGCGCATAGTTCGACAACTGTGGACGGCTGGCTGCCAGCGATGAGATCAACAGCACGGGGGGCGGCGTGGGAAGGGCGCTTGATACGGATGCCAGATGGCGCAGGCCGTCGATGTTAGCGGCGGCAAAGTCCTCCGGTCCGCGCCCCCTGACGCTGCCGGCGCAGTAGACGACCGCACTGACGTCGGCCAGCACCTCGCGTAATGCATCGCGATCATTGAGCTGGACAGGGGCGGCCTCGCAGCCAGGCTGAAGACGATCGAGCTTGCTCGAATCAGGCCGCACCAGGGCGCGGACCCGATAGCCATCGGCCAGCAACCGCTGCTGCAGCTGCTGGCCGATGAAACCGGTGGCACCGGTGAGGGCTATGAGGGGTGCTGGCGCTCCCGGCTCATCCATTCGCTTCCGCGGAAGCGAAACGATCGCCGTCCTGGGCAGCATCCCAGGACTCGCGAGCAAGGAAGTCCCGCTTGGTCTGGGAACGCGACAGCTTTCCGGAGGAGGTCCGCGGCAGGGTGCCGCTCGGCACCAGATCAATGTAGCTGTTGATACCGAAATGGGTCTGCACGGCCGCCTTCATCTCTTCGATGATCTGGCGACACTTGGCCGGGTTCTTTTCCCGGGACTCGGCCACCAGCACTGCGAGCTCTTCCCCGGCACGGGTCGGAGCCGCAAACGCGGACACGTGGCCGTAGCGCACACCCGGGATCTGCTCCGCGAGATGCTCGAGATCCTGCGGCCAGATGTTACGGCCCTTGATGATGATGACGTCCTTGCTACGCGCCGTGACAAAGACCCGCGAACCGACGCAGTAACCGATATCGCCAGTGTCCAGCCAGCCATCCGAGGTCATCACCTCGGCGGTGGATTCCGGATCCTCGAAATAGCCGGTCATCACGCTCGGGCCCTTGACCCAGATGCGGCCGCATCGGCGATCCGGCAGCGGCTCTCCGGCATCATCCCGGATCGAGTACGAATAGCTGGGCAGGAACTCGCCGCAATCGACGAAGCACAGAGAGTTGCGGGCACCACGTTCGCTGGCAGGCAACGGATGGGCCTCACCACGCTCGGCCATGAGTTCCTTGTCGACGATGTCGATCTCGAGACCACCACGCAGCGGCGCAAAGCTGATGGCCAGGGTGCATTCGGCCATGCCGTAGCACGCAACCCATGCTTCGGGGCTGAAGCCAGTCGGCTTGAGTACTTCGGCGAAGCGCTCCAGCGGCTCCGGGTTGATCCGCTCGGCACCGACGCAGGCGACGCGCCACGCGCTCAGGTCGTAAGCCTGACAGTCGGCCCAACGCAGGCGCTTCGCACACAATGCGTACCCAAACGGCGGGCTGGAAGAGATGGTGCCGCGGTTCTCTGACAGGACCTTCAGCCACAGACGCGGCCGCATGGCGAAACTGCGGGGCGACAGATAGTCCGTGGAAAGCTGGCTGGCCAATGGCACGAGCATAAAGCCGACCAGACCCATGTCGTGATAGAGCGGCAGCCAGGAGACCATGCGGTCCTCGCGACCGATCTTCAGACCTTCCTGGGCGATCTCCGACAGGTTCTTTAACGCCGCCTTTTGGGTGATCTCGACGCCACGCGGGAAGCGGGTGCTGCCCGAGGTGTATTGCAGGTATGCCGGTTCGTCCGCGCTCATCGGGCGCAGCTCGGCGTCGGACTCCGGCAATGCATCAAAGTCTTCCGGCACGCCCGCCATTTTCAGGCGCATACCCATCGTCGCTTCTTTCAAAAATGTGGCGTGGGATTCCGGAGACACCGCGATATCGGCGCCGCAGGTTTCCAACATCCGGCGCAGCTGTTCCACGTACGCCTTGTGAGCGCCTATCTGGACGCTGGAGGGGAGTGCTACCGGGATAAAGCCGGCGTACTGACAGGCGTAAAAGAAACGGTGGAACATCGGGTGCGTCTCGGCAACGATGCCGACGCGCGCGCCGCGCTCACAGCCGAGCCCGAGCAGTCGCCGGGCCAGTACCTGGGCCTCGTCGCGCAGCTCGCGATAACTCAGGACCGCGTAAAGCTCACCGCGACCGTTGTAAAAGTTGTAACCCGTCTCGCCTTCAGCCGCATATTCAAGCGCTTCGACCAGATTGTCGAAGCCTTGATTCTTGAGCGGCAGGCACCGGTTTGTCTCTGTCGGTTTCATCGACATGGATTCAGCTGACAAGATTTATCCTCGGGTGGCCCCTAGAGCGGGTCGCTCCTACGCAACATCATATCACTTTTCAGTATCTTGGCGATGTATTAGAAACTTAAAATGAGCGCCCCACTCAGCCCCGCCCGAATTGCTTCGGTCGGTCATCGCGGCAACGCCAGCAGACAATTCTGGCAGGACTTGCAAGCTCATGCCAAGTCCCCCGCCATCTGTGCACCTGACCCGGGTAAGGCGTGTGGAACAAAAATTGCTGAAACTTTCATCATAATGTTGCGTTTTCGCAACAAGCCTTCGATCCCTGGCTGCTCCAGCCAATCGGGTCGGGCGGCCACCAAACAATCGATTATTGCACTGCAATATATAGAGTTTCCGCGCGATATTGACGCTCTGCCTGAACCGGGCGCACCCGGTTCAGCGCTCCCGACAAACCGGTGCCAACGTCTCCCTGGGACCTGGAGACAGGTTTTTTTGAATTTGGCTCGCGGATCGGGACAGCCGGTCGCCTGGGTGGGGATTACGCGCAAATTTGCGCAAGCCGAGGATTGTTCGGACCGAAACCAATGATCCGGCTTCGGCCATCGGCGGACGGACGGATGACGGCCCCAGCGACGCGCCCGGTTGCGACTCCCGTCAACGACCGGACAGCGCCCCGGCGGCATTGGAATGAGAAGCTCTGCGCGCATCAGAGCGTTCCGGACAGCGACCTCAGTCCTTGACCAGCCGGATGATGCCACAGGCGTCGCGGGAGCCTCCCGCGCAACCCTTCTTAAGATCGGTCTCTTCGTCGCAGTATGTGTCCACCTGGGTATGGATGATGAACGCGCTGCCGTTCTCATCGAGGATAGTCAGACGACCAGGGGAAAGGGTCACTCGATTCGTCGTGTGCTTCATGTGGCCCTTGCCGTTCTTGACCTCGATATTGATCAGGTCGCCCATGTGATAAGGGTGATTGATGTCGCGCGCGGGCATGTCGTTTCCCGCGCTGTCTGGCCGCGATTCCCCGAAGGGGCCAGGATCATGATGTCCGCCGGCCGCGCCGCAGGGCTCGCAGGCTGCATTCTCGTGGATGTGCACTGCGTGTTTGCCGTCGGCGAGCCCGCGTACCTTCATCTCGACGATGACCTCTTTGATGCCTTCCGGTGTCACTTGCTCGACCAGCGTGGCCGTGCCGGTGATGCCGTCATCGGTACAGCCCTTGATCTCCGCCATAGCCTTCATGCCGCCGGCGCTGGCGATACAGGGAGCAAGCAGCAGCAGAATCCCGGCTGCTGAAAATGCGTGAACAAACCGAATCCGTGTTGGTCCTGGCTTCATCATCCTGATTCTCCCGCGCGCGACCGCGCTGTTGTATCAGCCCCGTGTGCGTATGCCTGTGCCCCCCAATCGATCGTTATCTGGCCATTCCACGGCCGATCAGTCAAGTCATGTCTGTGCGGCGACTGACTCCGCGCATCTGCACTATGACGTTGCAGCGTCACGAATCCTTCGCGGCGCTCCTGCTGCCATCATTGCATTGCAGTGCCGCCAGGAGCTCATCCCGAATCCGCAGCGCTGATCAGGATCTTGATATCGCGCAGCTTCTGCTTGATGGCTACGGCGTTTTTTCTTCCCATCCGGATCAACGTTTTCTGGCCGGCGGATCTCTCTTCCAGTTCGGGATCGGCATAGTGATAGAGCACATGGGGGCGCACCAGGCGAATCGGCGCGTCGATCTCCGGCGCGGCCAGCAGATCGTCGATCATCGCAATGACGCGACCATGGAATTGCTGGTCCGGATAGCCCAGATCCTGATAAGCCTGTTGCAGCAAGGGATAGAAGCGCAGATACAGATCAGCGATAAGAGTGGAATCAGCAGCAACCAACACGTTTACCCATGGCGTGTAGCGCGCAAAGTTATCAGTACTTATGACTGTCCGGTCGTCGCCGACTTCCGAGGCGATAAACCGACCCGGCAGCGGCGGCACGGCCCTGAGGCGCAACGCGATCTTGCCCCGCGGCAGATTGTCGACGGTGACCACGGACTTGCGGATGATATCCGCGGGCACCAGCAGCTGATGCACATAGTCCGCACCCAGCAGGTCCACCGCCGCGGCGCGGACCTCGGGATCGCTCTCATCCAGCGCCGGCAAGCGCTCGGAGGGTTCCGCCGGCATCATCGGCGGAGACGCCGCCTGCGGGGTCAGCGCTGGCGGCGGTGCCGGCTCACTGACCGCAGGCTTTGAGGGTTCGTTAGACGCGGGCACGACAGGGGGCGGCGCTGCGGGTCGCATGGCCCGATAGGTCAGGAAGCTGCCCGCCGCCAGCACCAGCACCGCCAGCAAGATCCATGAGGCTCTGTTCATTTGTTGCTCCTTCCGGGCAGCCGGATCGCAGCGTCATGCGAAGCCCCGACCCGCATATCCGTTCTCCCCGCTGCCTGGCGTGTGAAATGGTCCGCGAAAACCCGGCATGACAACAGGGCCATCAATCGGTGCGGTCTGCCGTATAGAGATTAACTGCCATTCGTTTCGAAACCCAACGCATTGCCATGTGAGCATCATCCGGGCCAGGCTCCGGGCGGCGGTACCGGCCTGTCGATCTGGCGAGATACAGAGCGCACCGGGTCTGTTCACGGTCATGTATGCCAACAAGGACACCTTGTCTGTCGGCGCAGCTCCCGGTGTTGACCGGACGCTCCGGCGCCAACGCGGACGATGTCTCACCGCCGATTGTCGCGATCATGATGACACGTGTTCGACGACTTGCCGTCGCGTCGCCAGCCGTCGCGCGATAACTCCATGCGCGCGACGATCCAACGGATAACGCCAGGCCAGCACGATCATCGGCAGCAGCAGCAGGCTCGGCCAGGCCACAAATGCGAGCTTGAGCCCGAGCGCGGCGTCTGCGCTCAATTCACCCTTGCCGGTAAAACCGAACAGAGTCGGGATAAACAGCGCGATGGCGCCGCCTACTGCCTGGTTAATCTTGGTCACCAGCGCCTGGAACGAAAAGAATATCGCCGCTCTGTCCTTGCCGTTTTTCCATACATCATAGTCGACCAGGTCGGCGAGCAATGACGGCAGCGCGATCGAGGACAGACCGAGGAAAAAACCAAACATGGCCATGATCGCGATCATCGGTCCCAGCGCGCGCGAACCCGGCGCCAGCGCCGGGACCAACGCCAGCGTCAGGATCATGCCGCTCCCGGCCGCCGCCCAGGCACGATGTTTGTCGACCCGCTTCATGATCTGCAGCCATAACGGCATGCCCGCCGCCATCGCCAGGGTCATCGGCATCGCAATCTGAGGGATCTTGTCGGCGAGGTCGAGATAGCGGCTGGCGTAGATCACGAACAGACTCGCCACCGCGCCGGTCGCGAGACCGAACAGGATCTGCGTGATCAGAAAATATTGCAGCGGTGGCGTATTGCGCAGCGCCAGCCAGAGATCGGCCGGACTCAGCCGTCGCGTGTGCAAACGGCGTCGCGGCTCCGGGACCCGCCAGCACATGATCAGTACCGTGACCGGCAGTACGATCATGATGAACACCGCCAGCGTCCTCATCACGTCGGGGCTGAAAGAAGTGGTACCGCCGACCAGCAGCATGGGCGAAGCCATAAACATGACGCCACCGACAAATCCCAACAGCTGCCGCCATAGCGCGATCCGGGAGCGCTCCTGATAATCGCCAGACAACTCCGCCGCCATCGCGGTATGCGGGATCTCGACCAGGGTCCAGCCGAGCGTGACCATCATGTACCAGAGCAGCAGGTAGGGAAGCCCCGATTGTGGTGACGGGTTGTAAAGAAACCATGCGCTGGCCGAGACCATGACAGCGCCGGCGACCATCCACGGTTTGCGCGTCCCGAAGCGGTCGGAAAGGAACCCGATCATCGGATCGGTGATGCCGTCGAACATCCGCGCTACCAGGGTCGCGGTCGCCAGTCCCGCCAGGGTGACGGCGCTGTAGTCGAGATAGTAGGCCGGCAGAATCGCCGCCGTCGGCGACATCAGCATGGACAAGGGCAGGTTGACCATCCCGAAGATAATCAGCAGCGGGGTCGGGACGCGGGTCAACGGCCGGGCCATGGATCAATCCTGACTTGGGAAGCGGTTTGGAAGATTGTCGCCCCGCATCCACCACCACTGTTAACAAGCGCGCCAACGGGACGCCTTACTCTACCCCAGCGTCATCAGAGCGTGAACAGATTGGATCGCCCTAAACTGACCCCGGATCCCGCCCATCGATATCCGTGAGCGGGCAGCAGACCATTATGTTAGCGTCGCATC
Organism: Gammaproteobacteria bacterium; assembly: GCA_049669065.1. GTDB lineage: Bacteria > Pseudomonadota > Gammaproteobacteria > Steroidobacterales > XN24 > CAMYOC01. The sequence goes on along the minus strand of JBATKC010000251.1, from coordinate 2,098 downwards.
AGGCAGCAGACGGCAACGGCTGAATGGCCGGTGCGGATTGTATCGGAGGGCACTGATGGATCGTTTTGACTTTGGCCAGGGCGGCAGCATGCCCGCGCTTGGTCTCGGCACATGGAAGGCGGACCCGGGCGTGGTCGGGGACGCCGTGCGCGAAGCGATCCGGATCGGTTACCGGCATTTTGATTGCGCGCCGATCTACGGCAATCAGGCCGAGATCGGTCAAGCCCTGGCGGCCGCCATCAGCGACGGCGAGGTACAGCGCGGGGATCTGTGGATTACGTCGAAACTGTGGAACAGCGATCATGTGCGCGCCGACATATTGCCCGCGCTCGAACGAACGCTGTCGGACCTCCGCCTCGAATATCTGGATCTGTTCCTGATCCACTGGCCGGTGGCTCTAAAAGCCGGGGTCAGCTTCCCGAGCAGCGGCACCGACTATCTCAGCGAAGCGCAGGCGCCGCTGAATCAGACCTGGGCCGGGATGGAACAGCTGGTCACGCGCGGATTGTGCCGCAACATCGGCGTCTCCAACTTCGGCCGCAGCAGGATGGAGAAGCTGCTGGATTCGGCGGCCATCCGCCCGGTTGTGAACCAGGTCGAGTGTCACCCTTACCTGGCTCAGGACAATCTGCTCGACTGGTGCCGGCAACAGGACATCGTCCTGACCGCCTACTCGCCGCTGGGCTCAGCCGATCGGGCCGATATGCTAAAAAAGCCGGATGAACCAAAGCTGATGGAGGACGCCAGCGTGATCCAGGTGGCAGACAAACATGGATTGAGCGCGGCTCAGGTCCTCATCGCCTGGGCGCTGGCGCGCGGGACAAGTGTGATCCCGAAATCGTCCGATCCACGACGGCTACGCGAGAATTTCGCCGCCGGCGAGGCTGGGTTGAGCGCCGCAGACCTGGCCAGCATCGATCGCCTGGACCGGGCTTATCGCTATGTCGACGGCGCGTTTTGGACCGGCGACGGCTCACCCCACACCCTCGAGAACCTCTGGACCTGACGGCAAACAGCGGCCCCAAACAGCGCGGCCGTCACCAGCAGGGTCGGCGCCACAAGCATTTCAATAGTTGATTTAGCCCCATGCATGACTGACTATCGGTCCAGGGGGAGACACCGCGCCGGCTGCCGGCGCGCCAGATACCCATGGAGGTCATTATGTTTGAACGCGGTAAGAAACAGCCCGGAGACGGAGACTCACAGAGTGCGGCGGGCGGCGCGGCCAGTGGCGCGAGCAGCCGTGGAACGCCGAACCGGCGCTCCGGACCCCGTGAAGCTGCGGTGATCGGCGCGTCGATCCACATCGACGGCGATGTGCGCGGCGAAGAAGATCTGGTCATCGAGGGTGAAGTCAGCGGCACGGTGAAGTTGATCAACAACAGTCTCACGGTCGGTCGCGAAGGCAAGGTCAATGCCGACGTCCATGCACAAACCGTGTTCGTGGACGGCAATGTGGAGGGCGATCTGGTGGGCTCCGAGCGGGTCTGTATCCGCGAAACGGCGCAAGTCCGAGGCAATATCACCTCACCCCGGGTCAGCCTGGAGGACGGCGCGCGCTTCAAGGGCTCGATCGAAATGGATCCGGCTGCCCTTGACGCACTGCTTGGACGGCAGAAGAACGCCGCGAAACCCGCAAGCGGTCCGGCCAAGTCTGGCTCTACCCAGTCGAGTGGCGGGCAGTCCGCAGACAAGAGCCGCGATCTGCTCGCCGAAGCCAAGACCGGATAGGGCGTCTTTGGCCGCCTGCAACACGAGGCGGCCAAAGACGAGAACCCGGCCATGAGCCAGGGCCTCAGCCGTCAGCTCGATTCAGACCGGCACGCCGATGATGCGCTGCTGAACGTGCCCTTGTTCCACAGCCTGGTGGAACGTCTGGACGATGATGAGCGCCACGTTATCCTCGACCTCGGTCCGCCGCAGTCCGGGACCGTCGCGCTTTTCAGCCGTTTCCGCTGCCGCCTCGACATCGCCGACCTGGCCGCAGATCTGCCCGCCATGCAGGCCGCGTCAGAGGCCCCATCGAGCAGGGCCGTGTTCGCCGCGATGCTGCCACCCGCCCAGCAGGAGCCGGCCGACGTGATTCTGTGCTGGGACC
>JBATKC010000250.1:0-7384 GCA_049669065.1 Gammaproteobacteria bacterium | reverse complement strand
GTGGTCAATCGCGTCAAAGATGCCGAATGCGACCATTTCACCAGCGACTGCCCGATGGCCGGCGATCAGATTGCGGATGGTGTCGGCGGTGGCCTGCGCGCGACCCATCCCATGAGTCTGCTACGCCAGGCCTACGGTATCTGAGCCACTGTTGATAAAACCGATTGAGGATCGACGAGTCATGACTGCTTTGCGAAGGGAAGATCTGTTCAGCCTCGAGGAATACGCCCGCATCCGCAACGATTTTCGACGCGAGGTGATGGCGCACAAACGCGACCGGAAAGTCTGTCTGGGTCCGAATGCCACGCTCTATTTCGAAGACCTGATGACGATGAAGTATCAGGTTCAGGAGATGCTGCGGGTGGAACGGATATTCGAGGAGGAGGGTATCCGCGAGGAGCTGGAAGCCTACAATCCGTTGATCCCTGACGGCAATAATCTGAAAGCCACGTTTATGCTCGAGTATCCGGAGATCGATGAGCGGCGGCAGGCTCTGGCTGCGCTGAAAGGCGTGGAGGATCGGGTCTGGGTGCAGGTGGATGGACACGACAAGGTGTGGGCGATCGCCGACGAAGACCTGGAGCGGGAGTCGGAAGAGAAGACCTCGTCGGTCCATTTTCTGCGGTTTGAACTCGATCAGGACATGGTCGCTGCGCTCAAGGCTGGCGGCGCGCTCAGCATGGGCATCGATCATCAGGCGCTGCAGGTGGCGCTGGCGCCGTTGCCCGAGAACAATCGACAGGCGCTGGTGGCAGACCTGGCCTGAGCGCAAACCGCGGCCAAAGCTGAACCTCGATGACCGTCAACCGGCGCCCGCACTGAGCTCGATAGCGGCGTCCTCGCCGGCGCGATAGAATCCGCGCCGGGCATTGCCGCCCTTTCTCCCGCGCTCCGGAGGTTCAGCCCTAGCCGATGAGTCAGGCCTATAACGCATCCGATATCGAGGTCCTGAGTGGCCTCGACCCCGTCCGTCGTCGGCCGGGGATGTACACCGACACCAGTCGCCCCAATCATCTCGCCCAGGAGGTCATCGACAACAGCGTCGATGAGGCGCTGGCCGGTCATTGCCGTCGTATCGATGTCATCCTGTGCAAGGACGGCTCGCTGCAGGTTGAGGACGACGGCCGTGGCATGCCGGTGGACGAACATCCGAAGGAAAAACTGCCCGGGGTCGAACTGATCCTCACACGGCTCCACGCCGGCGGCAAATTCTCCAACAAACACTATCGTTTCTCCGGTGGCCTGCACGGTGTCGGCGTGTCGGTAGTCAACGCCCTGTCCACCCATCTCGAGGTATGGATCCGGCGTGGCGGTCAGGAATACAACATGAGTTTCCGCGACGGACGCAAGCAGTCCGATCTGGAACCCGTGGGCAAGGTGGGGCGCAACAATACCGGTACCACCATCCGCTTCTGGCCCAACGAACAGTATTTCGACACGCTCAAGTTCTCCGTGCCGAGGCTGCGTCATCTGCTACGGGCCAAAGCCGTGCTGTGTCCAGGTCTGAAGGTGAGCCTGCATCTCGAGGCCAGCGGCGAAGAGGAAACCTGGCAATACACCGGCGGTCTTGCCGACTATCTCGACGAGGCACTGGGCGACACGGAATGCGTACCCGAAACGCCCTTTGTCGGCAGCGCCGACGGCGGCAGTGAAAGTGCGGAGTGGGCCCTGGTGTGGCAGCCCGATGGCGGTGGCACGCCCGGCGAGAGCTATGTCAACCTGATCCCAACGCCCCAGGGCGGCACCCATGTGACCGGGCTGCGTTCGGGTCTGACCGAGGCGCTGCGCGAGTTTTGCGAATTCCGCAGCCTGTTGCCACGCGGGTTGCGGATCACGCCTGAGGATGTCTGGGAGCCAGTCAGTTTTGTGCTCTCGGTAAAGATGGAAGACCCGCAGTTTTCCGGTCAGACCAAGGAGCGATTGTCATCCCGGGAATGTGCTGCGTTCCTGTCCGGGGTGGTCAAGGACAGCCTCGGCCTGTGGCTGAACCAGCATCCGGATGCCGGTGAGAAGATCGCTGGTCTGGCCATCGACCGAGCTCAGCGCCGGGTCAAGGCGAGTCGTCGGGTGGTGCGCAAGCGGGTCGTCAGCGGTCCGGCCCTGCCCGGGAAGCTGGTGGACTGCACGACTCAGGATGCCGGACGTTCCGAGCTGTTCCTGGTGGAAGGCGACTCGGCCGGTGGCTCCGCCAAACAGGCGCGGGATCGTGAGTTCCAGGCGGTGATGCCGCTGCGCGGCAAAATCCTCAACACCTGGGAGGTGGAATCGGCCGAGGTGCTGGCGTCGCAGGAAGTCCACGATATCAGCGTGGCGCTGGGTGTCGACCCGGGGTCGTCGAATCTCAAGGGCCTGCGCTACGACAAGGTGTGCGTGCTCGCTGATGCGGATTCGGACGGGGCGCATATCGCGACCCTGCTTTGCGCGCTGTTCCTGCGTCATTTCCGGCCACTGGTGGATGCCGGTCATGTCTATGTCGCGATGCCGCCCTTGTACCGTATCGACGTCGGCAAAAAAGTCTTCTATGCGCTTGATGACGGCGAGCGTACCGGCGTGCTCGACCGCATCGAGGCAGAGAAACTCAAGGGCAAGGTGATGGTGACCCGGTTCAAGGGTCTTGGCGAGATGAGCCCGATGCAGCTGCGGGAGACCACCATGGCGCCGCATACCCGGCGCCTGGTCCGATTGACCGTCAGCGGCCGTGATAACACCAATGAATTGATGGACATGCTGCTGGCAAAGAAACGCGCTTCTGATCGACGTGCCTGGCTGCAAAGCAAGGGCGATCTGGCAGAGGTCTGACAAGGGTGGCGTGAACGCTGCCCTGAGGTGAACAGATGGAAACCCTGGAACTGGATCTCGAGGGCAACGAGCAGCAGCCGCTGCGCGCATTCGCTGAAAAAGCGTACCTCGATTACTCCATGTACGTGATCCTGGATCGGGCGCTGCCGCATGTCGGCGACGGCCTCAAGCCGGTGCAGCGTCGGATCGTATTCGCCATGAGTGAACTCGGTCTCGCCAGCGGCGCCAAGCACAAGAAATCGGCGCGCACCGTCGGCGACGTGATCGGCAAATACCATCCGCATGGCGACTCGGCCTGCTACGAGGCCATGGTGCTGATGGCTCAGGCCTTCAGCTATAGATATCCGCTGGTGGACGGTCAGGGCAACTGGGGCGCCAGCGACGATCCCAAGTCGTTCGCCGCCATGCGCTACACCGAGGCGCGTCTGACGTCCTATGCCTCGGTGCTGTTGTCGGAACTCGGTCAGGGCACAGTGGACTGGACGCCCAATTTCGACGGCACGCTCGATGAGCCGTGCCGGCTGCCGGCGCGTTTGCCCAACGTCTTGTTGAACGGGGGTTCCGGTATCGCTGTCGGCATGTCTACCGATATACCCCCGCACAATCTCCGCGAAGTGGCGTCGGCCTGTATCCGTCTGCTCGAGGCCCCCAAGGCCTCGGTGGCGGAATTGTGTGAGCACATCCAGGGTCCGGATTTCCCTACCGGTGCGGAGATCATCAGTCCCGCGGAGGACCTGCGCCGGATCTATGAGACCGGTAATGGCACCTTGAAGCTGAGGGCGACCTGGGAGCGTGAGCACGGCGATATCGTGGTCAACGCGCTGCCGCACCAGGTCTCCGGCGGCAAGGTGCTGGAGCAGATCGCGCAGCAGATGCGGGCGAAGAAGCTACCCATGGTGGAGGATCTGCGCGACGAATCGGATCATGAGAATCCGGTCCGGCTGGTGATCGTGCCGCGTTCCAATCGAGTCGACGTCGACGGCCTGATGGACCATCTGTTCGCGACCACCGATCTGGAGCGTACGGTGCGGGCGAATCTCAATATCATCGCGCTGGATGGACGCCCGCGGGTGTTCGATCTCAAGGGACTGCTCAAGGAATGGCTTGAATTCCGCCTCGATACGGTCACCCGGCGTCTGCGCTTCAGGCTCGACAAGGTCGAGGCGCGGCTACATGTCCTTGAAGGTCTGCTGCTCGCTTATCTGAACATCGACGAAGTGATCCGCATCATCCGCAGCGAGGACCGGCCGAAGCCGGTGTTGATGAAGAAATTTGGTCTCAGCGACATCCAGGCCGAGGCAATCCTGGAACTCAAGCTGCGCCATCTGGCACGTCTGGAAGAAGTGAAGATCCGCGGCGAGCAGGAGTCGTTGGCCGAGGAGCGCAAGCAGCTATCGAAGATCCTGGGCAGCAAGGCGCGTTTGAAGAAGCTGGTGCGGGAAGAGCTGGAGAAGGATGCGACGCAATTCGGCGACGATCGCCGGACCCGCATCATCCAGCGGGCCGCCGCCCAGGCGATGGATGAATCCGCCTTGATCTCGAGTGAAGCCGTGACTGTGGTGCTGTCCGAGCGCGGCTGGATCCGGGCGGCCAAGGGGCATGAGATCGACCCGCTCCAACTCAGTTACAAGGCGGGTGACGGATTCCTCGCCGCCGCCTGTGGCCGCAGCAACCAGGCGGCGGTGTTTGTCGACAGCACTGGCAGGGCCTACACCATCCCGGCCCATACCCTGCCGTCGGCGCGTGGTCAGGGTGAGCCCCTGTCGGGGCGGGTCAATCCGCCCGACGGTGCCGGCTTCGCCGGGGTGATGACCGGTGCTCCGGAGCAACGCTGGCTGCTCGCCTCCGACGCCGGCTTCGGATTTGTCGTGCGTCTGCAGGACCTCTATTCGCGTAATCGCAGCGGCAAGTCCGTGCTCAGGTTACCCGCGGGAGGCAAGGTACTGATCCCGGCGCCGGTGCCGGCTGAGCACGGCGCGCTGGTTGCGGCGGTGAGCAATGCCGGCCGCCTGCTGTGCTTCCCGCTGGAGGAGTTGCCGGAACTGGCGCGGGGCAAGGGCAACAAGATCCTCGGCATACCGGGCAAGAAGTTCGCCTCGGGCGAGGAGTCGATGGTCTCGGTCGTGGCTCTGGCCGCCGACGTCAGCCTGAAGGTCTGCAGCGGTCAGCGGGTGATGACGCTCAAGCCGCGGGATCTGGGGCATTATCTCGGTGCCCGTGGGCGGCGCGGCGCATTACTGCCGCGCGGCTGGCGCAAGGTGGACCGCTTGCAGGCCGATTAGGCGCGGTCGCGACGGCGCGTCAGGCGTCCGGCTCCTCCGACAGGACCACTTCCGGCTCGTTGAGCTGGTAGCCCTGGATGTACTCGATGCCGATCTGCCACAGCGCCGCCATGGTGTTGGCGTCCTCGACCCGTTCCGCCACGGTGAAGATCTCGCGTTGCTTTGCCTCCGCGACCAGGTCCTTCACTTTCTGCTGCAGCTGGCTATCGCGGGCCAGGCCCTGCATCAGGGATCCGTCGATCTTCAGATAGTCCATCGGGATGTGGTTGAGGATCTGCAACGGCCGGGAGCCGACGCCAAAATGCTCGATGGCAAAGCCATAGCCGGTCTCGCGCAGTTTGAACGCAAGATCGCGAGTCGCCTTGAGCTGACTGTCGGCGGACAATTCCGCCACCTCAAAGATCATCCGTACCGGTTCGATACCGGCGTTGCCAAGCTGTTGGGCCAGCCAGCCTGGCAGGGACTCATCAAGCACGGTCGCCTGCGACAGACGCACGAATGCCTTCTTGCCCTTGTTCGCGGCCAGCCATGCCATGCTCGCCGCCATCACCCAGCGATCGATGTTCTTGATCAGCTTGTTGCGTTCGGCGGCGCCGAGGAAATGGCTGGGCAGGACCTCGTCACCCTGTTCGTCGATCAGGCGCACCAGCAGATCGACCAGCCCGACGTCTTCGCCGGTGAGGCTGCCTACCGGCTGCAGCGCGAGACGGAAGCGACTTTCGATCAGCGCCTGTTTGATCCGGGGTATCCACAAGCGATCGCTTTCCTCGAGCCGCGTGCTGGCATCGTCTGCGGCGCTGTATTCGCTGCGGTTGCCGCCCTTGATCCGGCCCCCACTACAGGCATCCAGCGCCTGCGCCACCAGGTCATCGATGCTCTTGCTCTTGCTGTCCGCCATCGCCAGGCCGACGGTGCAGGTCGCGGAGATGGATTTGTCGCGGATCTCGAACAGCTGTCCCGCCAGCTTGCGGCACAGGCCGTCAGCCCAGGCGCGGACGTCGCGCGTATTGCCGCGTGCGAGCAGTACCGAAAACGCGGTGCCGCCGAAGCGGCCGTAGAGATCCTTGGGCTGCAGATGCTCACGCAGCACCTGAGCGATACGTTCCAGCAATTCCTCACTGGCGATTGGGCCGACCATTTCGACCAGGTTACCGAACGTGTCAGGGCGGACAATGGCCAGCGCGCGGACGCCGCCGCGCAGCGGCTGGGCCAGACTTTCCTCGAGCAGCTTGACGAAATGCTGGCGGCTGTAGAAACCGGTCAGGGGGTCTTTGTTGACGGCGTCGCGGAGATCCTGCAACAGCCGCGCGTCTTCTCTCGCACCCGAGGCGATGCTGATACGCACGCACGGCTCCTGCTCGAGTTCGGCCGTCTCGAACAGCAGCTCCAATTCCAGCGGACGCCCCTTGGTATCGACCCCGGTGCAGCGCAGCGGGTCACCGGGCCAGCGACCCTGATCAAAAGCGATCAGCGCACCTTTCAGCGCCGCCTGGGAATCCGCCGACACCAGATCCATCAGCGGGATGCCCACCATGGCGGCCTCGTCCTTGTACCCGAACAGGCGGCTCCAGGCAGGGTTGGATTCCATCACGATGCCTTCCTGGACCATCGCGATGGCGTCTGCCGACCCGGCCATAAACGTCTGCAGCTGCTCCCGGTAAGAGCTGGCTACCGCCACCGTTTCGCGCAGGGCCCAGGCCATACGCGATCGTCGGATCTCCCGTTCCAGAACTTTGTACAGACGCTGGCGCTGGCCCAGCACCACCAGGTCTGCCGCACCGGAGACGATATCCGCACTAAGAACATCCGGATCCAGCACCTGGCGGCAGCTGACCACCGGCAGGTCCTTATCCATCAGGTCCCGGATCTTGAGTACCTCCTGCAGAAGGCTTACGTCCTCATCCGAAAACACGACGGCCAGGCTATAGCCCGTGCCGGCATGTTCCGAGAACAATTCGGCCGAAGCGATGCGGGTGCAGTGGGCCGGGATGCCACGATTGCGCAGCACGCTGTTGATGGCTTCGGCGTTGTCCGGGCTTCCGGACACGATCAGTACCGGAACGGCCTCCGTCTCCGAACTCAATTCAGCGATCGCCAGATCGAGCGCCGGTGCGCTTGCTGCGGAATGGGCGGGTGGATTGATGAGCTGAGCCTCCTTGGCTGCCAGACGCCGATTTTACACTGCGTCGTCCGGCACGACACTTCCCGGCCCCAACCGGGGGGCCAGCAGCGTCTTCCCCGGCGCGCCGGGCACTTCCCGCACCAGACGCGGCACCAGATAGCCCGGCAGCCGGGCCGTGAGG
>JBATKC010000249.1:0-3903 GCA_049669065.1 Gammaproteobacteria bacterium | reverse complement strand
GCGTGGTATCGGCCGGCATCGCAGGCCCGGGCCCATCGCCGGGACCGGCTCCTTGCTGATCGTCAGCTGACGCATCGGCAGTGGCCGGCGGCAGGTCCGGCGGTGGTGGCGGAGGCGGCAGCGCGCGAGCACGGAAACTGACGATACCGGTGGTCCGCGGGTAAAGGATCGCATCAAAGGTCCAGCGCAGATGGCGGGCCTCCGCGGCGTTGTCGCCGAGATCGGACTCAAGCTCAAAACTCACCCCGTCATCGACCGAAAGACTGACAACGGTGCCCGGGCCGGTGGCGCTGCCCGGGACATAGCGCAGCCCGGACGGCAGCGGATAATCCAGACTCAACCCGGTCTCCGGCGCGACCGAGACATTGACGAACTCGAGCGTGTAGAGACGCTCGATGCCGGGCACAATCCCGGCGGCCGCGCCCGTGACCACGACGCGCTCGCCCGTCTCATCGGCGATCAGCGCTGCGGTGCGGACGCCGCTGAGCTCCAGCTGCGAGTACCCGGGCCAGGGCAGGATCGCGAGCAGCGTCACGATGATCAGGAGCATCGGTCTGGACATAGGCAGGATCAGTTAGCCTGAGCAGTGCCTCTCGTAGCAACGTTCGGCCGCGCGACAGCGGGTCCGCGACAACGGGCGCGATATTGCCAAATTGCGCCCGTTGTTGACATTGCGCCAGTTTCGGCTATATTTGGTGCATCGCAGCATGTTGCAGCGCACAACCCACCCAGAGGTATGACATGATCACCAGAATTGAGAAGCTTGCCCGCGACGTCCGCGCCGAGTACGGCACCCTCGCCGGCCGCGCCATCAAGCGTATTCGGGCCGCCACGCTGGACACCGCCGATATGATCGACGGCTCCCGCAAGCCTGTTCGCAAGATCACCGAAGCCGGTCTGCGTATCAACCGCATCTCCAGCAAGGGCGTCGAGAAGCTGGTCAAGCAGCAGGCGACTTTTGTCGATAGCGCCATCGAAGGCGGCGCCCATCGTCTCGAGCTGGCCGCTCGTGCGGACAGCTTCCGCGCGCTGATCGGCGACCAGATTTCGATGCTGCCCAACGCCCGTCATTGGGCGGTGCTGAACGCACGCAAGACCATCGAGATCGTCAAGGTCACCGGCGACGAGATCGGCGGCGTGCTGCGCACGACCGTGGCCGTTCCCGCGAAGACCCGCAAGCCGGCCGTGAAGAAGGCCGCGGCCAAGACCCGTCGCGCTGCCCCGAAAAAGGCCGCGGCGAAGAAGCCTGCGGTGAAGAAAGCGGCCGGTCGCAAGACCGTCGGCAAGAAGAAGGCCGCCCGGGCGACTTCGCGCAAGCGTGTCAGCAAGACCAAGGCTGCCGCCTGAAAGCAAAAACCGACTTCATTGACGGTACAGGAGGCCCTCTTTTGAGGGCCTCTTTTTTTGCCCGCCAAAAAGCCGCCGGACCGATCCGCCTGGACTAGCGTCTGGCCGGCTTTTTCTTTCTGCCGCTGCGTTTGGGCGCCTTCTTGGCGCCAGACAGGGTCTTTTCCGTCACCGCCTCACCGCTCTCCATCGCGCGACGCAGCAGCCGCTGCCACTCTTCCACGGACAGCAGGCCGGTTGGTATGAAACCACGCAGGATCGCCATCGGATCGATACCCTCGCCACCGCTGCGCAGACGGCGGCTGATCGCATCGATCGCGTCATCCTGCAAACCGCTGAGGTCCGGCAGACCCAGAAACTCGCGCAATTCTGTCGGTTCGACCTCTACCTCGATACGAATTTTCATCGGCTCCTCCCGCTACAACCCTGTGCACGACACAGATCGCCTGTCACAAGCATAACCGCACCCGCGCCCCGGGGCGCGGGTGCGCGCAGACCGGTTCAATCTTCGATGATGTAGCGGATCGCCTGGGCGGAAGTCGGCTGGACCACGCGGCCCAGGCCGATGACGCCCTCGCCGACCAGCTGCAGACTGTCACGCCTGACAAACAGCTCTTCCCGATGGCGGGTGACGACGAAGGTGCCGTTGGTGGACTGGTCGATGAGCATGAACTTGTCCCGGTTCATCTCGATGCGACAGTGGATGCGGGAGATAAGGTTGCCCTTGACCACCAGATCGTTGTCATCGGCGCGACCGATGGTGATGTGCTGCTGATCGGCTGTCAGCAACACCTCCTGACCCTGATAAAGCACACGCAGACGAGCGGTCTTGCGGCTCTGCTCGCTGGCCCAGGTGATCGTGGGCAGCATGCTGGTGACATCTTCCTTCTGCCACAGCACCTCGAACAGCGCAATCTCACCGGACTTGCCCTTGACGTGTGCCAGATCGATCTGACGCACCGAGGCGCGCCACTCGGCGGACAGCTGGTCGACCATGTTCGAGGTGGTGACGATCTGCCGTGCCTTGGCCTGGCTGGTCATGCGGTTGGCGGTGTGAACGGTGGCGCCGAATACGTCGCGCTCGCCGGGCAGCACCTTGCCATAGTCGCAGCCGACGCGGATCGCCAGCGACACGCCCTCGCCGGCTGAAACATCCCCCTTGACGATGGAAGACTGCATCTCCCGGGCCGCGTTGAGCGCGTCATCGGCAGTCGGAAATGTCGCCATGACCTCGTCGCCGATGGTCTTGATCACGCTGCCCTGGTTCTGGTCGGTGGCGTTTTTCATGATGTCGAGGCAGCGGGCGATCGTATCGCGCGCCTTGAGATCGCCGAGGACCTCATACAGTTCGGTACTGCCGACGACATCGGCAAAAAGTACGGCTACTTCGATTTCAGTAGACATCAGGACAGACAGAATTCTGCAGTGGGCGCCGGGGGGACAGCGGTGGAGGGAGGATAATCTCCATGGCACCTCTTATCAACAAGATCGTGCACCTCCCGGTCAACGCAGTGCGGCCACATAGGCGATCCAGGCGGGATCATTATCACCCTTTTCCGCCGCCGCGTATTCGCCGCTGCCTTCACCATCTTCGTCGGTCCCTTCCCAGAAAACTTGAGTCCGGCTGAATCCGGCCTCGTCGAGCAGGTCGATCAATTCGGGCAGGGTCCACAGCCGCCAGTGATAACTGAAAGCCCGTTTGATCTTTGACCCGTCCGCAAAGCGGAAGTGTATGTAGCAGACATAATCGCCGCTGATCGGCTCGTAGCTGGCCTGCTCCCAGATGTATGTGAAGCCGTCATTCCTGGTCTTTTCACGGCTCTCTTCATAGGCCCCGGCACCGCCGAAGACGTCGATAAAGAACACGCCGTCGCTGGCCAGACCCGCGCGGACCGAGCGGAAATAGGCCAGCAACTCCTGGCGCTGCTTGAAGTACCAGTAGCTGAAGTTGAAAGCGACGATGATGTCTGCGGGCGCGATGTCGACGGTACGCACGTCAGACTCGAGCAGCTTGACGCGCTTTCGAGCGGCGGCCGACAGGGCCGCCACATGATGCGCGCGGCCCCATTCGAGCACCGCCGGATCAATATCCACCCCGACGGCCCGGTGATTCTTATCGACGTGGGCCCAGCGGCAGGCGGCATTACCGGTGCCGCAGAAGTCCTCGCGCAGAAATGCGGGCTTGCGCCCGCGGAGTTCGACAAAAGCCTGTTGCAGGAACTCCACTTCGTACTCGACATTCTGCACCGACTCTTCGTAGAGGGTGTGGATATCGGCCGTCGAAGCCAGGGTCTTGCCACCGGTTTTTTTGCCGGCGGTCTTTTTCTTTCGTGCCATGGGGCCTGTCTCGGATGCTCGCCCGGAAACGGGCGGCGTCATTGTATAGCAAAGCCGATGCGTCGAGGTCGTCGCAATTGAGCCCCGCAAATGGCTGTGCCCGGCGCGTCTGGATTGCACAGCCAATCTGATACAGTCTGGTCCGACCGCACCGCCTGAGGACGACGTCATGACACCGCTCGAGAACTTCGCGCGCCGCTGGACCCGCGCTCTGTCCAC
>JBATKC010000248.1:0-3414 GCA_049669065.1 Gammaproteobacteria bacterium | reverse complement strand
GTGATGACTACCGACATGGTCGATCAGCCGGGCCCTTGGCCGGGTCGCCCGGGGGTGGGTATCATCGAGTCCCTCCCAGCCGTGTATCGCGGTATTCGGGGTCCTTGTGAAACGACTGCTGATCATCCTCGGCCTGTTGCTGGCTCTGCCCACGTTGTTGATCGGCGGGGTCTATCTGTGGCTGAAGTCCATGGATCCGGAGTTTCTCAGCAGCCAGCTCGAGGCTGCGCTGGAAAGCGCGACCGGCCGTGAGGTCACCATCTCCGGACCCCTGCAGGTGACCTTGCGGCCCCTGCCCTCGGTGACCCTGAACCAGGTCGCGATCAGGAATGCCCGATGGGCGCACGCACCGAAACTGCTCGCCGTCCAGCGCCTGAGCATCCGTCCAAGCCTGCGCAAGATCCTGTTTGGCCAGGTGCTGCTGCACAAGGTCGAGATCGAGGGTGCGCAGGTCTGGCTGGAAAACAGCCTGGACGGCCGGCCCAGCTGGATCATGCAAGGCGCGGATTCCGATCCGGGGGGCGCGCCGAAGATCCGTCTGCAGTCGATCGACGTGACCCACCTGCGGGCCAGCTATTTCGATGCCCAGGACGGGACCACCCGCAGCATCAGCCTGGACCATTTGACCGCCAAGGCCAGCCAGGCGGACGACCCCGTCAATATCAGCATCCAGGGCGAGATCATGGATCTCCCGCTTGCGATCTCGGGCACCATCGGCTCGCCCGACCAGATCCAGGGAGGCGAACCGTTCTCCTTCGATCTCGACTCCAGCCTGGGGCAGACGCGTCTGGGCGTCAAAGGCCGGGTCCTGGATCTGGATTTCCGAGACTACAGCGGGCTCGAAGCGACCTTCGACGCCGTCGGAACCCGGCCCGTCGTGCTCATGGCCTGGACCGACCTGGAGATCCCGACGATGGATCAGTTCCATTTGAGCGGCAGCCTCACGGGTAATGGCGACCGGCTCGAACTGGACAATCTGGACGCCCGGATCGGGGACAGTAGCTACGCCCTGGAGGCTGGTGGACGTATCACCGATCTCACGCGTCTGGCGGGCATGTCGCTGGAGTTCGAATCATCGGGCCATTCCCCGGCCCATTTCCTGACCTTCCTGACGGGACCCTTTCTGGCGACCGAGCAATACACCGCCAGCGGCAGTCTGGCCGGGTCGGCCACGGATCTGGGTCTGGGCGATCTCGACGTCAAGGCACAGGTCAAACAGACTACGCTGACGCTGAAAGGCACGATCGGCGATCTGGCCGGGGCCGGTGATCTCGATGTCTTGTTCGGGGTCCGCGGTGAGGATATGGCTTCGGTGTCGGCCTTTTTCGATCTGCCGATCCCGGATGTGGATGAGCTCGATGGCTCGGTGCGTGTGACCGGACCCTGGGATGAGATAAAGCTTGACGATATCCAGGCCACGCTCCGGGAGGGCAGTATCTCGGGCGAACTCGGCGGGGAGATCGGAGACCTGCCGGACCTGGCCGGCATGGACCTCACGCTCGACATACAAGGCCGCGATCTCCGCGATGTGGAGTCATTGCTGGGATTCGAGGGACTACCGGAAACCAATCGTGTCAGCGGAAAGCTCGGCCTCTCCGGGCGTCTGCACGACATGTCTGTGCGGGCCGACGGCCTGACCATGGAACGAGGTCCGCTGCGTCTGATCGCCAACGGCTGGCTGCTGGATCTCGCAGACGTGCCGCGGCTCGACATGAAGATCAACGTCAGCGGCAACAACATCCGCGATATCACCTATTTCAAAGATGTCACCATGCCACCCACGGATCGCTTCGAGGCACGGGGCCGGCTGCGGGGGAGTCTCGACGCCCCGGACCTGAACGATCTCGTCGCTCAGGCACATCTGGGCGCCATCCGCCTCGAAGTCGAGGGGCGTCTGCCAGATGTGATGAATTCACAGCGCTTCCAGCTCCGCGGTGAGATCGAAGGCGACGACCTGTCCCGGCTTGGCGATGTCTATGGTCAGAAGTGGCCGCAGACCACGTCTTTCAAGCTCAATACAATAGGCAAGGGCACCTGGGACAAGCCCCAACTGGACGACGTCGCGGGTACCTTGGTCACGCCGGATATGGACATGACCATCAGCGGACGAATCGGTGACCTGTTGCAGCCGCGGGACGTCTACCTGGACGTCAAGGCCTCGTCTCCCTCTCTGCTACCACTGCTGCCCTGGGGCGGCCATGCCTGGGAGCGCCTCGGTGCGGTCACGACCAGCTTCTCGCTGAGCGGGGGACCGGAGAGTTTTGAACTGGACCTGGAGCAACTCGAGGCCGGGGCGAGCAAGCTGCATGGCCGTTTCAACGTCAGGTTTGAAGATGGCGAGATGAGCCAGCTGAGCGGTGATCTGGTTGACAGTGATCTGGACCTGACACCCTGGCTGGACGAAGAAGACGATAGCGCGTCGCCGGACCGGGCCGGTCGCCGGACCGATTCACCGCTGGTGTTCCGCGAGATACCGTTGCCGGTCGGCTGGATGGAAGGCCGGGACTTCGATCTCGGCATGGATGGTCTCGACCTCAGCCTTGGCGCGAGCCGTCTGCATGTCATCAACGGACGTATGAAGGTCAACAACAACGCCCTGAACATCGATCCGTTCACCGTCGGCTATGGGGACGACCGGATCACCGGCGGCATCGACCTGGATACGGGCGCCGAACCCAGCCGTCTAAAGGCGCGACTGCGCAGCATCGACTTTGACCTGGGTAGCCTGGTACAGCGGATGGGTGTCTCCGCAGAGCTGCAGGGCAAGATGGACCTGATGCTGGATCTGGATGCGAGCGGCGACTCGCCCCGGGCCATGGCCAATGACGCCAAGGGCCGATTTACGCTGTTGTTACGCGACGGCTTCCTGGGTCAACGATTCGCCAGCCTCAGCGCTGTCGCGGCGCTGCGCGGCCTCCTGCCCTGGGACAACCGACAGGAGGGCACGAAACTGCTCTGCGCGATGCTCGATTTACCTATTTCCGAGGGAGTAGCCACCAGTCATGTGATGGTCATGGACACGGATGACATGTTGATGCGCGGTGAAGGCGAGATCGATCTGGGCCAGGAGCGCTACGATCTGTTATTGCGGCCCCGGCCGAAACGCAACCGGGCGACCGGGTTCAACGCCAATGTCCGGATCACCGGTGCCTTGACGAATCCGCGTTACCGTCTGGGCACGCGCGATACGGCGGTGAAGGCGGCGGGCGCAGTCGGGCGTTTTGCGGTCCTCGGACCGCTCGGGCTGTTCGTCAGTTCGGACAGTTTTCGCAGCACCCGCCAGGAATGCGCGGAGTCGCTGGAGGAAGTCTCGACCCTGAACTAGTGCAAGGGCGATTCCCGCCGGCGATCTGGTTTACACTAGCCACCCCCCGGGCAGCGCATTTGCGGAGATTTGAGTGACCCCCTGGACCC
>JBATKC010000247.1:0-1550 GCA_049669065.1 Gammaproteobacteria bacterium | reverse complement strand
TGACAAACGCGCGGCGGACAAGGATCGGGACTGGAAGCGGCAAAAAGAGCGCATCCTTAAGCATAGTTAAAACATAGGGTTAACTAGCTTATATAATATTTCTCATATCTTGATCGATGACGCGACTGGCGCCCGTACGTGGATCCGACCGCGATCCAGTCGCGCAGCGGTCGACCAAAACCCACTCGTTCCAGATGCGCGGGCTGCCCCGTCGCCTAGCCCACGATCCGGTGTTGCGCGGTCGCGTTGTCCACGCCAAGGCGCTCGGCGAGCAGGTCCTTCAACACCGGATAACACTTCCGATCCAGCAGATTCATCGCGCGCACGCCGGCGAGCTTGTCGACCAGCGCTATCGCCGCATCCGTATTCGCCGCCGGCCCGGCGACCAGGTCCGGCCGCTGTCCGAACGCGGTCTGTACACCTAGCACCGCATAGGGATCCGACGCGCATAGCACGGTAAACCGGATCAAGCCGCCGATCGCCTCGATCGCGACGCTGCCGTTATAGGGCTCCAGCGGCGAAGCGCCGGCCTCGGCCACCAGCACGCCGGCGCCGGTCATCTGGACGCGGGTCAGCAACTGGCCCAGCGCATCGCGGTACAGATCGGGCTCGCACACGGTCGACGGCAGACCCGTGTCGACAAAATCGAACACCTCTCGCGCGCCGGAGTCGCGGAAACTCAGTACGTCCGCATACCGCGCCGCCCCGGTCAGCTTGGCCGCGACCACCTCCTGGCCGATATAGGTCAGGGCGCGGATAATGACCCGGGCCGCACTAGTCTTGCCGGAGGACATCGATGTGCCGATAACGAGCACCACCGGCATCTCCAGCGGCACGGGTTCGATACGCTGGACGAAATCGCCCATGTTCAGCTTGCGTCCATCGCGCACCACATGGCCCTGATATTTCAGATGCATCAGATTCGGCAGCATCGGCGAGGTCGACGTTGCTTTGCCCATCAGCCCCGCCCCGGTCAGCGCGTCCATTTCCAGGTCTTCGCCGATCTCGTGCCAGTCACCGACACCCTCGAGCGTGGCGGCACGCAGACCAAAAGCGCCCACCAGCAGATCACCCCGGACCATCTCCGCCATGCGCCCGGTCTTGGTCTCGCATCGGTAAAGGCGGTTGCGCTCGCCGATCACGCGGCCGACCACGAAATCGCCGGTGGCCCACTGGTCCCTCGGCCAGGGCTGCACCTCGAATGGCTGCTGCCACAGATCGGAATTCCGGGTGACCGAGGAAAAAAAGTAGTAGGCCGCCATTATTCTGCTCCCTTGTCGTCGTCCACGGTGATCGCCAGCGGCGGTTCCATCAACAGCAGCGCCAGCAGTGCGGCGCGCTGTAGCGTCAGGCCAAGATGCAGATGCTCGTGGGTCGCGTGGGCGCCATCGCCGACCGGGCCGAGTCCATCGAGCGTGGCCGTGTAGAGACTCGTCGTGTTGCCATCCGATCCGCCACCGGCCAGCGCTTCGTCGAGACGCATACCCAGATCGACACCGAGTTCGCGGGCGCGGACCCAGAGCGACTGGTTGGCCGGCGTCGGCTACAGC
>JBATKC010000246.1:0-14663 GCA_049669065.1 Gammaproteobacteria bacterium | reverse complement strand
GGGTTCGTCCGCCAGCAGCAAACCGGGACGGTGCACCAGCGCCCGCGCCAGCGCGACGCGCTGTTGCTCGCCGCCGGATAATTCGTCCGGGTAGTCGGTGGGGCGTCCGGCGAGGCCGACCGCTGCGAGCCAGTCGCGGATCCTGGACTGCGCCTCGGTCTCCGCGACGCCGATCAGATCCAGCGGCAGCTGCAGATTCTCCGCCACGGTCAGCGTCGGCACCAGGTTGAAGAACTGGAACATGTAACCGACTTTGTGCCGACGCAGCCGGGACAACGCGTCCTCGCTCAACGCGGCCAGCGACTGGCCGTCGATCAGCACGTCCCCGGTACTGGGGCGGTCGAGGCCACCGAGCAGATTGAGCAGCGTGGATTTACCGGAACCGCTGCGCCCGACCAGGACCACGAACTCGCCGTGCTCGATGGTGGTCTCGATTTGGTCGAGAACCAGACGATGACGCCCACGCCCCTCGTACTGTTTGCTCAGCGCCTGGATCTTGATATGCGGCGAGACGGACACGCTTGATATTCCTCTTGTGACCGGAACTACAACTGCAGCATGCGGCGACTAATCGCCGCGCTCTTGCCGGCGCCATTCCCATGGCGGCGTCTGCTCCGCTGGCGGCAGCGACCACAGCCCCCGTCCGGCCTCACGGGCCTGCTGCTCCAGCTCGGGCAGCGCTTCCAGACCGAGACGCCTGAGCTGCGCCTTGTCTCGGGTGTAGCGGCGATAGACCCAGGCGTCCCCGGTCCTGACCATCTCCGTGTTCACCACCAGCCCGTCAGACTTGCGGCTGACCCGGGCCACCACCCGCCCATAGCGATCGGTATCGACGACGTCCAGCGACAGCGCGTGTCCACGGATCAGACGGCGCAATGCCTCACGGCTGCGCTGGCTCCAGGGCTGATGACGTTCGGGCGCGTCGATGCCGAAAATCCTCACCTCGATCTCCGCGCCGTCGTCGTCCCGCATCAGAAAACTGTCACCGTCAAAAACCTTCAGCGTCTGGCCGCCGCTGGCTTCGCAGCCGAGCGGCAGTGCCGCAGCCAGCGCGATGACGACGATAAGGACGATAGCGCCCAGACCGGGTTGCCCCGGCCCCTGTCGGATCGGAGCTGTCATGGTTTAAAACAGATCGTCGTCGACGCTGAGTAGCGCATGCAGCAGATTGTCCTGAAAATTGATATTGCTGGTGAGGCGATTGTGCGCCTCGCACAGAAAAAACGAGTATCGCACGGGGAAGAAACTGTAGCGGTGACGCTCGATAGTCGGATCCAGCGTATCGCGTGCCAGTAATGAAGCCTTGGTCACCACGCCATCGCCCGGCTCCAGCATCAGAATGTCGTAGTCGACCCCGGCCACGGGATCGGCGATATCGTCAGGCCAGAGCCTGACCACCGATTCACCCGCGACTTCTTCCACCAGGATACGCGCCGGCGTCAGGCTGCAGTTGCCGCCAAACACGATATAGCTGATCGCGGGCTCCGGGACCGGCACCGTCAACGACCAGACAAAGCGCCGGCCGCGCTCCAGATGGCGTTCGAAAAAACGTTCCATCAGCGCCAGTTTCTCGCGCCCTTCCTGCTCGCTCGGAGACCCGGCGAGGATGCGTTGCCGGACCTCCGGTGAGAACACCGCGAACTGGAAACGGCGCCAGATCTCGACGTCGAAAAGGTCGCGCTCCAGCGGCTCGCCAGTACTCTTGATCAGCCAGTCATTGAGGGGGTGAGGCAATAGCTGATAGGCCGAGGGGAAGGTGGCGATAACCTCCACCGGCATTCCGCCAAACGCGGTCTTGACCCCCTGCAGCATCGTGCGGATGGCCGTCACTGAACCGAGGTTGGGCGTGCCGAGCAGTATCGCGCGTCGGACCCGCTCGGCGCCGTAGCCGTTGACCGGGAAGTCATTGTCATCGAGCACGTCGACGGTCCCGTAGCGGATGTAGTAGCGCGCCACCAGCCCGCCCATGCTGTGCGCGATCAGGTCTACCTTCAGCTCAGGGTCACCGTGGTCAATGCGGATCTGCTCGATAAAGCGGTCGAGCGCGCGGACTGTCTCGACATTGTCGCGGCGCCAGTCGTAGGCGAACACATAGTAGTTTTTCGCGCCGGCCGTTACCGGCGCTCCGGGGCGACTGCGCTGATAGCCGCCGGCCTCGGACAATACGCGCATGATCTCGCCGTAAAAATCCCGGCCCGCCGCCCGGTCGGTGATACCGCTGACACGCAAGTCGCCGGGCAGTGGCGTCAGAGTCTCGGCATCGATGTCCAGGGCCAGATCGTGATAGTCGTGGAACAACAGACGCCAGGTCGAACCGGGCCAGGCCTCGCGCCCGCTGCCAGCATCCTCGAGCCGGCTGCCGAGGATACCGTGGATCAATATGACCGGCGGCTGCCGGGGATTTGCCTGACGGGCGTACAGACGGGCGAGGTCGGGCCGCGGTGCCGCGCACCCGGCCAGCAAGACGATGATGAGGCCCCAACAGATCCGAACCATGGACGAACACCCTACAGGCGTTCGCGCAACGATAACACGGGGGGTGCGGAGCTTTAGTCTTCCAGATCGCGGAATTTTTGCCGCAGCTCGTAACCCTGGTCGGTCACGATGCGCTCGAGTACCTGGACGCGCTGCTCAAGATCATCGACGCGCTGAGTGCGTTCCTGCTCCTGGGGGCCCGGCTGGGTTTCTCGCCGGTGTCGATTGCGGCTACCGAAGCGACCCTCGAGGACTTTACCGAGGGTGACCACCAGCACAATCGCAAACACCAGCTCATAGACATTCATTTAGCGCCGTCCTTACTCAGTGATCCTGGTCAATCTTCCAGCTCGCGAAATTCGCGCTCGAGCCCGAATCCCGGTGATGTGACGTAGCGTTCCATCCGCTGCAGCTTGGCATCCAGCTCCCGCATCTTGTGACGCACCGAGGCGACCGTAGCCATGGGCGACTTGCGCACGGAGCTCCAGAACTGTTCCTGCTCGCGGTCTTCGTACATCTCGCGCGGCTTCTTTGGCAGCAGCATACACATCACGATGTAAACCAGAAACGTGGCCGGGAACATGAATTGGAGCACTACAGTCAGCACTCGCGTCGCGGTCAGATCGAAACCGAAGTAATCGGCGATGCCGGCGCAGACGCCACACAGCATGCCGTGTTCCTTGTCCTTGTAGAGCCGGCGTGCCGGCCCCGGAGTCTGCCCGTTCATGCTCAGTACCTGTAGTGACGAGAACGCGGGCGACGGCGCCAGAATTGCGCTTCGGTCGAACCACCGAACACCAGTCGGCGACCTGGAAGGAGCAATCCCGCGGTCACGTAGACCAGCGCGGTCGGCATGAAGAACACAAGCAGCAACAGTGTCGCGACGGCCCTCACGCCCCATACCGGCCACTGGAAGCCGTCGGCGAGACCGGCGCAGACACCGAGGAACAGCGCGTTGTCACGGTCCCGATAAAGACGTCGGGCTTGCACCGCCAGCGTGTCCAGATAATCCCGCTTCATACCCGCTTCCTCCAGTCCGGCGCCTCGTCGTCGAGGATGGTCTCCAGCGCATTGATGCGGCTTTCCATCTTCTGCGCGCTGGCCCAGATTTCCTCGAGCATCTTCTCGTCTTCCTTGGTAAGCCCCTTGGCGTCCTTCCACTTGGTGACGTAGTGCAGCACGATCACCAGCGGCAGGACGACGCTTACCAGGAGGATGCCAAGAACTTCTGACATATCTCGCTTCCTTATGCCTGCTGGCCGCCGTCATGTCCGGCCTGAACACGCTGCTTCAGATCTGCCAGCGCTCTCTCTACGGATTCGTCGCCTTCGATGGAAGAAAACTCGCGACGCAGATCACGGGTCGGGGACAGGTCATAGGCTTCCACCCGGCCCTCCATGTTTTCCATCTTACGCTCGAACTGTTCGAACCGGACCAGGGCATCATCGATACGCGTCTCGTGCGTGTGCTTGCGCACCTCGAGACGATCTGACGCGGTCTGATGTCGCATCACCAGCGCTTTTTGACGGGTCTTGGCGTCGGTGAGCTTCTCCTCGAGCCGGACGATGTCTTCTTTCAAACGGGCCAGTGCCTCATCCACCTGGCCGTGCTGTTTTTTGATCAGCTCGACCCGCTCGCTGACCTTGGCCCGCTCCGCCAGAGCGGCACGCGCGAGGTCGTCGCGATTCTTGCGCACCGCCAGTTCGGCCTTGTGGTCCCAGTCGCCCAGTTCGCCTTTTACGGCATTGAGCTTGCGGTCCAGCTGCTTACGATCGGCGATGGCCCGCGCCGCCGAGGAGCGGACCTCGACCAGCGTGTCCTCCATCTCCTGGATCATCAGGCGGACGATCTTCTCGGGATCCTCCGCCTTGTCCAGCATCGCGTTGATGTTGGCGTTCACGATATCCGTGAATCTCGAAAAAATGCCCATGTCCGGCGCCTCCTGTCCAAAAATTTGGGTCCTCAGGCTGAATAAGCGAATTCCGTGCCAACGTGCACCGCCCAGCCAAGCCATTGAATTAATTAAGGTTAACAATCCGTCGGGAACAGCGGTCTGAAATATTTAGCCTTCTACGCTAAACTATGTGGCAGTTTCTGCTGAATTTTGGTGAAAATCGCCATGGCGGATGTTGCCCCGGAAAATACGACGCTGATCGGCGAGTCTCCGGCTTTTCTTTCGATGCTCGAACACGCCTCCCGCGCCGCGGCGCTCGACAAGCCGGTCCTGGTGATCGGCGAGCGGGGGACCGGCAAGGAGCTGGTGGCCGCGCGTCTGCATTATCTGTCGCCGCGCTGGGGTCAGCCGCTGGTCAAGCTCAACTGCGCCGCGTTGACCGAAAGCCTGCTCGAGTCCGAATTGTTCGGCCACGAGGCCGGCGCCTTTACCGGCGCCACACGCCGCCACGAAGGGCGCTTCGAGCGCGCCGAGGGAGGCACCCTGTTTTTGGATGAACTGGCCACCGTGCCGTTGCGCATGCAGGAGAAGATCCTGCGGGTGATCGAGTACGGAGAGTTCGAACGGGTCGGCGGCAGCGAGACCTTGCTTACTGACGCCCGCATCATCGGTGCGACCAATGAAGACCTGCCACGGCTGGCGGCCGCCGGGCAATTCCGCGCCGACCTGCTGGACCGGCTGGCCTTTGACGTCATCACGGTGCCGCCCCTGCGCGCCCGCTTTGGTGACATCGAGCCGCTGGCCGAGCACTTTGCGCTGAATATCACCAGCGAATTGAAACGTAGCTTTTTTGCCGGCTTCTCGCCGCAGGCGCTTGCTTCGCTGGAGTCCAATACCTGGCCGGGTAACGTGCGTGAGCTGAAAAACACCGTCGAGCGTTCGGTCTATCTCAACGATCCACCTGATGCGCCTGTAGAGACCATCGTATTCGACCCGTTCGAATCGCCTTACCGGATAGGTCAGGGAGAGCCGCCACAGATCCAGACGCGTTCACCGCAGTGGCCGGTCGATCTCAAACAAGAGGTGGCGGCGCTGGAATCGACCCGGGTACAGCAGGCGCTGGCGGATCACTCTTTTCATCAGGGCCGCGCGGCCGAGGCCCTGGGTCTCAGCTACCACCAGTTCCGCGGCTATCTCCGCAAGCATGATATCGCCGCTCGCCGCGCCGGACGCGCAAACGGCTGACAGCAAAGCACCGGGCCATCAGCGGCGCAGCTGTATCTCGAGAGTTCCCTGACGGGCCGGCACCACGCGAGACTCGGCGACGCCATCACCGGCGGTGACCGCCACCCACATCCGTTCATCGGGAAGGTTTTCGAAACGAGCCAGACCGTCGCGGGTTTTCCGGCTTGCGCTGACATCCCGCTGCTGATCCAGCGACACCTTGACCTGGGCGCCGTTAACCAGAGCCCCGCTGATGTCGGTCACTATGACCAGCAGCGGCAGTTCTCCGGCCCATATCCGCGCCTCGGCTTCGACCGGGCGGCCCTCGCTATCCCAACCGCTCATGGCCAGACGCCGCGATCCGGGCGGTATGGAATAGCGCCCGCCGACGATGCGCGGCGACACCGATGTGCGGGTCGAGGGCAGCATGCGGCCATCAGCGGTAATCCGTGCATCGCGTCCGGCATCCGCCAGATCGCCACCCGCAACGATAAAAAATACCGTGCCGTAGGTGGGATTGAACCGGCTCTCCGAGACACCGCTGACAACGATCGAAACGGGCGGGACTTCGATAATTTGCTCTGTCTCCAGTGGCGCCATCTCGAGGAGCTCTGGCTGCTGAGACGCCGGCTGTGGGTCAGGCGGGGGCGCCTGGGCAGACGCGGCGCCGGCCGCCAGAACCAGGCAGAGCCAGAGGGGAGACAAAAGTCTGGTCTTGTACGGCATGGCGGCAGATCCGTGTGATCAGGTCGGAGCGGTCGACAGGCGATAGCCTACCTCGAAATCCGCCCGATGGGGCCAGTCCGCAAACCCGGATCAGCCGGCGTGGACTTCGACCGTCAGCTTTGCCACCACGCGGCGGACACCGGCGACGGCAGCCGTCTCATCGACCGCACGCTGGACCAGGGCCGGATCCGCGACCTTGCCGCGCAGCGTGACGACGCCATTGCTCGCCGTTACAGAGATATCTTCGTCGCGCAGCTGCGCCACGTCCGCCAGATGTTGCCCGACCCGATCACGCAAATCCTCATTGGCCGCATCGCGCGCGTCGCTGTCGGTCTCGTAGCTGCCGATCCACTCCGCGTCAGCCTGTTCGTCATTGACGACGATGACGCAACCGGTCGATGACAGCACGCCGATCAGGGTCAGGGTCAGGGTCAGGATGAGTATTTTTGGGCGCATCAGCATTAGTCTCCGGGAATCCTTTTGAGCCATCTGTTCAGGTCTCGTCCCGATAACGGCGCACCCATACCGCCGCCGCGATAAGCACGGCCGCCACCACGAGTCCACCCCACAGACCCGGACTCAACAGGAAGGTGCTCGGGTCGATAAGCTGGGTCAGGCTCTCGAACAGATCCAGATTCAGCTCGGCGCCATCGGCCTGGTAACGCCAGGCGATCTCGTTTGCAGGCTGTGTGAACGCCAGCGTATAGACACCGATAATCCGCTCGTGTAACAGCCTGCCGATCATGCCGGTACCGAAGATCATCCGCTCGAGGGCCGTGACCGCAAACAACGGCAGCACCGCCCACAGCAACACTGAGCGTTTGGCCCAGACCGACACCAGCAACAGCCAACCATAGATCGGCAGATACCACAGCGACTGCACCACGACGGTATAGATGGCGATGATCAGCGTATCCAGGATCGCCCCCGGTCCGGCCGCCAGCACGGCCCCGCTGCCGCCAACAAGGACCAGGATGCCGCTGATCAGATAGATTCCGAGCGCAGTGGCAAAGAATACCGCAACACTCACGAGCGGGATCACCAAGATCGCGGTCAACAGTTTTGAACCTACGATCGTCATGTCAGACACCGGTAGCGATTTCCAGAACAGGATGCTCCGGTCCTTACGTTCGGCATACAGACAGTCGAGCAAATAGAACGTGATCACCAGCTGGACCACGACATTAAAAAACACCGCGAGCGAACCCAACTCCATCTGCATGACCGCGCCGAGCTGTCGCGGATCCATGCTCAACAGCATGTCACGCAGATCTACGCCGTAATGGCCGACCTGAATATGGATAGCGCCCGCGGCGGCCAGCAACGCGATGGCGATAAACACCACGGCGAATACCGACGGCGCGATCACTATCGCTCGATGCTCCCAGGTCTCGCGCTTCAGCAGCGTGGTCATCACACTCATGCCGCGGCCCCCTTTATCTTGGCGACGAACAGGTCCGCGATACCCGGGACACGGGATTCGCCCAGCGCTGCCAGCTGCTGTGGCGTGCGGTCCTGGAACAGGAAGATCTTGCGGCCGAACACGTCCTGTTCATACACGGGCTGCAACTCTCGCGCCGCCGCAGCCCGTTCTGGCGCTACCGCGACCTGGGCGAAGCGCTCCCCGATCCGCTCCATGGTTTCATCGAGCACGATACGGCCGTGGTTGATAAACACCACGTCAGTGAGGATGTGCTCGATCTCCTCGACCTGGTGCGTGGTGACCAGGATGGTCCTGCCCTCGTCAAAATAGTCGCTCAGCAGGGTCGTGTAGAAATCTTTCCGGTAGATGATGTCCAGCCCGATAGTCGGCTCGTCCAGAACCAGGAGCTTCGCTTCGATCGCCATCACCAGCGCCAGATGCAGCTGTGTGACCATGCCCTTGGACAGTTGTCCGACGCGACTGTCGAGGCGCACCTCGCTGGCCGCCAGCAGTTTCTCGGCCCGGGTCATGCTGAAACGGGGGTGCAGTCCCTCGGCAATCTGCAGCGCCTGGCGCACCTTGAGCCAGCGCGGGAGCACCGCGACATCGGCGATAAAACAGACGTCCTGCATCACCCGGTGGCGCTCGCGTCGGGGGTCCATGCCCAGGACCTCCAGCTCGCCGGTGAACGAGGTGAGACCGAGCAAGGCCTTCAATGCCGTGGTCTTGCCGGCGCCATTGGGGCCGATCAGACCGACGATGCGACCCTCCGGAATCTCCAGATCCACGCCGTCCAGCGCCGTGACGTTGCCAAAGCGCTTGCTCAGATTCTTTGCCCGGACCAGCGTGGTCACTCGGATTCCTCCCCGTGTTTATCGAGTTGAGTGGTGGCCTGAGCCAACAAATCCTCCAGATCGAGACCGAGGCGACCGATGGTCGCCACGACCGTCGGCCATTGCTGCTCAAGAAACAATTTCCGTTCGTCCTTGAGCAGATTCCGCTTGGCGCCCTCGCGCACAAACATGCCACGGCCGCGGCGTTTCTCGACCAGCTCCTCGTCTACCAGTTCCTGATAGCCCTTGAGCACCGTGAGAGGATTGAGACGGTACTCGGCGGCGACGCTGCGCACCGAAGGCAGCGCGTCCCCGTCACCCAGCACGCCTTCCAGGATCATCTCCACGACCCGGTCGCGAAGCTGCCGGTAGATAGGCTGGTTATCGTTCCAGTTCGGATCCATCGATCGATGCGCGGACTAGTCCGTATCCCCGGCTGTCGCTCGGGCCACGCGTGTGGCCGCATCGGTTTGAGCGCTGTACACCGGCTGTGCCGCGTCTGCACGTTGAACGTCGACGCTGGCAGCCCCGGCGCCACTGAATCCAGCCGCCAATGCCAGCACGGCGGCCAGCGCGGCCCACAGGGACAGTAATGACCATCTCGCTTTTCTGCTTGCAGCCCACATGAGAACTTCTCCGTCAGATCACCACGGGTTTGGCGTCAATAGTGACGTGGTGTTGTAGTTAACTATAACACCATACTTCCAGAATGCAAATACTCAATCTCAAGGTCCCTGAATCCGACCCAACACCCCGCCGCCGCTGGCCCCTGCTAGAATTGACGGTTCTTATCAACGGTCTCGCAGGGCGCCCGCCAAGGCTTGCGGCGCGGCCTTTCAGACAAAGAAATCAGAGGATGAGCACAACATGAACAGCCCCGTGAGAGTCACGATCACCGGTGCCGCCGGCCAGATCGGCTACCAGCTCGCATTCCGCATCGCCTCGGGCCAGATGCTCGGCGCCGATCAGCCCGTTATCCTCCAGCTGCTGGAGATTCCACCGGCCCTCGGCGCGCTCAAGGGCGTGGAGATGGAACTGCGCGATTGTGCCTTCCCGACGCTGATCGACGTGATCGCGACCGATGACGTTGCGGTTGCCTTTGCCGATACCAATTTCGCGCTACTGGTCGGTGCCAAGCCCCGCGGGCCGGGTATGGAGCGCAAGGACCTGTTGCTTCAAAACGCGAAGATCTTCTCCGTTCAGGGCAAAGCCCTGAACGCTCACGCTGCTCGCGACGTCAGGGTCCTGGTGGTTGGCAACCCGGCCAATACCAACGCGCTGATCGCACGCTGCAATGCGCCGGATCTTGACCCGGCGAACTTCACCGCCATGACACGGCTGGATCACAACCGCGCCATCAGCCAGCTGGCGGCCCGCACCGATTCGCCGGTGGCCGCGATCCGGCAGATGACGATCTGGGGCAATCACTCAGCTACCCAATATCCGGACATCAACCACACGCTGGTAAACGGCAAACCCGCGATGGCACAGGTCGACGAAGCCTGGTTTCGCGATGACTTCATTCCCACCGTCCAGCAACGCGGTGCCGCGATCATCAAGGCACGTGGTGCATCCTCGGCCGCCTCGGCCGCGTCATCGGCGATCGATCACGTCCGCGACTGGGTCTCAGGTACGCCGGACGACGACTGGGTCAGCATGGCGGTGCCGGCCGACGGCAGCTACGGGATCGAAGAGGGCGTGATCTACTCCTTCCCGGTACGCTGCAAAGGGGGGCGATACCAGATCGTGCAGGATCTCGATATCGACGATTTCAGCCGCCAGCGCATGGACGCCAGTGATGCCGAACTCAGAGAGGAACGCGCGGGCGTGGCCGATCTCCTGTAGACGGCTGCCACGGCATTTACACCCCAGAGCCGCGTTTTTACGCGGCTCTTTTTTTGCGCCTGCGAAATGGTTGGGCCTTTGTTTTTCTGCACCTGGAAAGGGCGACGCAGTTTTGGCGCACCACAGCAAAACTGCGTTATAGTCGAAGCATCGATCCTCACCAGCCCGCGGTGTAAGCGTGGGTCACCAGGAGGCATGCAGTGTCTACAATTTTTTGGCTTCTTCTGTTTGTCGGCGGCGGTATCTGGCTTGCCTATCGACGCGTCAGTCTGTTCAACGCCACCGTCGCCGCCGGCGCGGCGTTACTGGCCTACACGCTGATCGGCGACGGCGCTGCGCTCTGGTTGCTGCTGTTATGGGCCGGCTTCGGTTTGCTGGTAGCGCTAAACATGGACGAGCTGCGCATGACGCGGGTCACGGGCCCGCTGCTGCGTGCCTACCGCAAGATGTTGCCCAATATCTCGGACACCGAACGCGAGGCGCTGGAGGCCGGTTCCGTCTGGTGGGAAGGCGAGATCTTTTCCGGCAATCCGGACTGGAGCAAGCTCGAGAACCATCCGGCACCAAAGCTGAATGCCGAAGAGCAGGCGTTCCTCGACGGTCCGACCGAGGACCTCTGCCGCATGATCGACGAATGGCAGATTACCCACGAGCTGGCGGATCTGCCCAAACCGGTCTGGGATTTCCTCAAGAAGAACGGCTTTTTCGCGATGATCATCCCCAAGGAGTACGGCGGGCTGGAGTTCTCGGCCTATGCCCACTCCCAGGTGCTGATCAAGATCTCAGGTCGCAGCGCCACGGTCGCCTCCATGGTGGCGGTACCCAATTCGCTGGGGCCGGCAGAACTGCTGTTGCACTATGGTACCGATGAGCAGAAACAGCGCTATTTGCCTGGCCTCGCGTCGGGTAGCGAGATTCCCTGTTTCGGTCTGACCGCTCCCCGCGCGGGCTCGGACGCGGCCTCCATCCCGGATTCGGGCGTGGTGTGTCGCGGCACCTTCGAGGGCAAGGAAGTCCTTGGCATGCGGCTCAATTTTGAAAAGCGCTATATCACGCTGGCACCGGTCGCGACTGTGGTAGGGCTGGCGTTCCGACTCTATGACCCGGACGGTTTGATGGGCGATCCGGAGCGTCAGGACTATGGCATCACCGTCGCGCTGGTCCCGGCAGACACCAAGGGGGTGGAGATCGGTCGCCGCCATTTGCCCATCGGTATCCCGTTTATGAATGGTCCGATCAAGGGCACGGACGTGTTCGTGCCCCTGGAATTTATCGTCGGCGGTCCCAAGCTGGCCGGCAACGGCTGGCGCATGCTGATGCAGTTGTTGTCCGTCGGACGCTCGATATCGCTGCCGGCCAACGCGGTCGGCGGCGCCAAGGCAGGCATCTTCGCCACCGGCGCCTATGCCCGCATCCGCAAACAGTTCAACACGTCCATCGGCAATTTCGAAGGCGTACAAGAGGCCGTCGCCCGGATGGCGGGGTTCACCTATATCGCCGACGCTGCACGGTCCGTGACCGTGTCGGCGATTGATACCGGCGAAGCGCCGGCGGTGCCCTCAGCGATCCTGAAGTATCACTGCACGGAATTGTCGCGGGTAGTGGCGAATGACGCCATGGACGTGCACGGCGGCAAAGGCGCCTGCATGGGACCACGCAATTATCTCGGTACCGGCTACGCGTCGGTGCCGGTCATGATCACGGTCGAGGGCGCCAACATACTCACCCGTAGCCTGATCATCTTCGGCCAGGGCGCAATCCGCTGCCATCCCTATGTGCTGCGTGAACTGCAGGCGGCCCGGGACCCGGATCCGGACCGCGGATTGGAGGAATTCGACAGCGCGCTGTTCGGCCATTTCGGCTACGCGCTGAGCAACGCTGCACGTTCATTTGTCCAGGCCCTGACCCTGGCGCGTAAAGTGGATGCGCCGAACTCCGGCCCAACCCGCCGTTATTACCAGCAGATCACGCGTTTCTCCGCTTCCTTCGCCCTCGCCGCCGACGTGTCCATGCTGACCCTCGGCGGCGCGCTAAAGAAAAAGGAAATGTTGTCTGCGCGTCTGGGCGACATACTCAGCACGTTGTACATGGCTTCGACGGTGCTCAAGCATTACGAAAATGCCGGCAGCCCGGAAGCGGACCTGCCTCTTGTGGAGTGGTCCTGCCGCACTTTGCTATACAAGGCCCAGGAGCAGCTCCATGCATTCCTGCGCAACTTCCCCAACCGGTATGTGGCAGCCACCCTGCGCTTTCTGATATTCCCCCGTGGCCGCAGCTTCTCCTCCCCCAGCGATCTGCTTGCCCGTCGGGTGGTGGAATTGGTGATCAACCCCTCTGCCAGCCGCGATCGTCTTTGTGCGCCGGTCTACCGGACCGTAGAGCCGGGCAGCCATCTCGGTCTGTTGCAGGAGGCGATGGAACTGTCCATCGCGGTCGCACCGCTGGAGAAGAAGCTGCGCCGTGCGGTCAAGGAAGGTCGGATCAGCGCGCTTGGTCTGCACGCGCAGATCAATGCGGCGGTCAGCGCAGAGGTGTTGAGCGAGGACGAAGCGCACAGACTGCGTGAGGCAGATCTTAAGATCATGGAGATCATCACCGTCGACGACTTCGACAGCAGCGAGCTGGCGCGGCAACCGGCCAAGACCGGAACTGGCAAACCGCGTCGCCCGGCCAGCAAGAAGAAGAAGGCCGCCGCGCGGCCGTCGGCACCGGCCAAAGGCGGCGAACAGGAGATCGCCGCCAGCGGCTGACCGCAACCGCGCCCGCCAAGGCAGGGATGGTGGCCAGCGGATCAGTCGTCTACGAGGTCAACCTCGTATTCGACCCGGTCATCGAAGAACAATTCGATGACTGGTTGCGGGGACACGTCCGCGAGATGCTCGGGCTGCCCGGGTTTATCGACGCCACCATCGCCCGCGTCGAACGGGAGGACGGCCGTGCGTCGCGCTCGATCCAATACGAGCTGCAGGATCGTAAGGCGCTGGAGCAGTATCTGTCGGATCAGGCGGCCGGCATGCGGCAGGCCGCTGTCGACCGTTTCGGGGACCAATTCAGCGCGACTCGCCGCATCCTCATGGATGGCCACCGCGTGGCCGCCAGCGGCACGCTGGGCACCTGCAGCAACTGCGAGACGCTGCTGATCGGACAGTATTGCGCCGAATGCGGCCAGCGCACCGGCACCCGGATGATCTCGTTGTGGGAACTGATCCGCGAAGCCAGCGAGTTCCTCACCACCTTCGACTCGCGTCTGTGGCGCACCCTCGGCCTGCTGATGTTCCGTCCCGGCTGGCTCACCCGCGATTATCTGCTCGGGCGCCGGGCGCGTTATATCCCGCCGCTGCGCCTGTTTATCGCGTTCAGCCTGATGTTTTTCTTCCTGCTTGCGATCGGCACGCGCCTCGGCCTGGACGGCAGCTCGATCGTCACCGATGGCGAGGGCGTCAATATCCAGATAGGTGTGGATGACCCCAACCCGGCGGAGGAGACGGTCCCGGCACTCGCCGGGTCTGAGCCTGCCGATGTATCGGCCCCCGAAACCACCGCGGACGCGACGACAGACCAGACCGACGCCCCTGCGCTGGATGATACGGCGGCGGAGGCCGGGTCTGACGAGGATCCCTGCGAACGTCTCGAAGTCAATATCGACGTCGACTGGTTGCGCGCCTGGCTGACCGAGGAGCGGCTCAAGGTCACCTGCAGAAAAGTCGTGGTCGATCACGGAGCAAGCTATGCCCAGGCGCTGCTGGAGAACATCCCGATGATGATGTTCTTTTTCTTGCCGGTGATGGCGCTGGTGATGAAGCTGTCCTATCCATTGAGCCGTCGGTACTATGTGGAACACCTGTTGTTCCTGGTGCATTTCCACGCGTTTTTCTATTTCATCCTGACCCTGAATCTGCTCGCCGAGTGGACCTTCGAGGGAAACAACCTGGTCGACTGGCCTGCGCCGGTGCTTGCGACCGTGACCATGGTCTACGTGCCGGTCTATCTGTTCAAATCCATGCGCCTGGTCTACGGTCAGAGCAGGATGGCGACCCTGGGTAAATATGCGCTGCTCGGCATCTCTTATTTTGTCGGTCTGATGATCATGTTCATCATCACGCTGACCCTCACCGCGCTGACCCTGTGAGTGCAGCGTCCGCAGCGGGCGCCCGCCAGCGCCGTATCGCCCATGTGGACATGGACGCGTTCTACGCCTCGGTCGAGCAACGCGACCGCCCCGAGCTGCGCGGCCTGCCAGTGC
>JBATKC010000245.1:0-18783 GCA_049669065.1 Gammaproteobacteria bacterium | reverse complement strand
ACGGTGGTTTGGCTCGGGGGTCAGGCTGTCGACCCGGCAGGATCCCGAGAAGCCGAACCCGACCTTTATCCCGGCGGGCAACCGGGCGGCGCAGTGGCTGGAAACCAAGACTGATGGCGTCGCCCAGGGCATGATTCTCGAGGCGCTGGCGAACATTCCGACCACCGCGCACATCCTCGGCGGTGCGCCGATTGGCAGGGATGCCGACGGCGGCGTCGTCGATAAACAAAACCGGGTGTTCGGCTATCAGAACCTGCTGGTGTGTGACGGTTCGGCGATGCCCGCGAACCCGGGCGTTAATCCGTCGCTGACGATCACCGCGATCACCGAGCACGCGATGAGCAAGATCCCCGCCAAGGGGGAGGTATCAGCTTGAGCGAGATTATCGAGCGCATGGCGTCCACACTTGCGGCCCAGCGCGCTGCATTCGCGAAACACCCCTACCCGAGTCGGAAGGAGCGTCAGTTCAAACTGAATGCGCTCAAAGACGTGCTGCAGAATTGGCAGGGACGGATGGTGCGCGCGGTGAACGCCGACTTTGGCACCCGCTCGGCGACCGAGACGCGTCTGATCGAGGTGCTCGGCCCGACGCTGGAGGCCAACCACGCGATCAGGCATCTCGGCCGCTGGATGCGTCCGCGGCGGCGTCATACCGAACTGCTGTTCGCCACCAATCGCGCCTGGGTCGAGTACCAGCCAAAGGGCGTCGTGGGCATCATCGTGCCGTGGAACTTCCCGGTCTATCTCGGACTCGGACCGCTGATCGCGGCGCTGGCGGCCGGCAACCGGGCGATGATCAAGATGTCGGAATTCACACCGCAGACCACCGAGGTCGTCTCAGGGATGCTTGCCGACGTATTCCACGAGGACGAGGTCGCGGTGTTTGGCGGCGAGGTGGAGGAGGCCCGCGCATTCGGTGCATTGCCGTTTGATCATCTCGTGTTTACCGGATCACCGGCGGTGGGTCGCCACGTGATGCGCGCCGCCGCTGAGAACCTTGTCCCGGTGACGCTTGAGCTCGGCGGCAAGTCGCCGGCGCTGGTGGCGCCGGGCGCGGATCTGGCCGATGCGGCCAAGCGTATCGCCCATGGCAAGGCGTTCAACGCGGGCCAGGTGTGTCTTTCCCCCGACTACGCGATGGTTCAGCGGGGCTCGGTCGAGACTTTTACCGAGGCGGTGAGCAAAGCGTTCCGGCGCATGTACGCACAGGTCCAGGGCAACGCCGATTACACCAGCATCATCACCGATCGCCATGCCGAACGGTTGCGCGGGCTGGTCGCCGATGCCGAGACCAAAGGTGGCCGGACGGCGGTGGCCGGCGATCCGGGGCCCGGGCGGCAGCTGCCGTTGACCATCGTCAACGAGGTCCGCGACGATATGGGTCTTGCGGAGGAGGAGATCTTCGGTCCGATCCTGCCGGTCATCCCCTACGACACCATCGAGGACGCACTCGCCTATATCAATGCGCGCCCGCGGCCGCTGGCCATCTACGCGTTTGGCGTCGAGGGCGAAGCACTCGAGGCGCTGAAAAGACAGACCCACTCAGGCGGCATGTCGCTCAACGACTGGGGCTGGCACGCCTTCCAGCACGATTTGCCGTTTGGCGGTATTGGCAACTCGGGCATGGGTTCGTATCACGGCGAGGAAGGTTTCCGCGAGTTGTCCCACGCCAAGGCGATGTTCCGTCGCCACCGTTTCTTCCCGACCGGGATGCTGTATCCACCCTATGGCGGATGGCTGCAGCGCCTGGCGATGCGGCTGTATCTGAAAGACCCGCAGGACTAGACACCCGCGGACCGTTTACCGATTACCATCGGTTATCCGGTCCAGGGCCGCCGCCCCGCCGGAGACAGGTAACTGCCCCCGCATTGGCCCCGCATTGGCAAAAACAGGCCGCCTCGCCGATCAACTGGTAAGGCCCGCGAGATAAGCGCCGATGTCTCGCTTACTGCTCTGCCATGGCCTCCTCGAGCATCTTCGTGAGCCCCTCGAGACTGTAGCTGTAGGGCTGGTCCGCGTTGAGCTGGGCTACCCGCGTCAGTGCGGCGCGGATCGTCGCTTCGGCCTCTTGCTGATCGGGCGTCACCATGTAACGTGGCTTGGGCTTTTCGGCGAACAATGCATGTAGTGTGGCCTCGGCCACTTCGTCCGGCTGCTTGAGGCTCGCATTGCGTTCCCTCATCTTGTTCAGCTGCTCTTGTTCTTCCGCGCTGAGGTCGCCGGTCTCGGCGGATGTCTTGCCCATGGCATGCAAGACGACCTTTTCCCGGATCTTCGATCTGAAGCCACCAGGCTCGATCACGCTGACGAGGACTCCGGACTCGGCCAGCTCTGCCGCCAGCGCGTCGGTATAGGCCTCGATGGCGAATTTGCTCATGCTGTAGGTGCCGCTGCGCGCCCCCGAGATAAAGCCTGAGATCGAGCCGATGGTAGTGGTGCGACCCTTGTTCTCGGCGAGCAGCGGAGTGAAGGCCTTGTTGATCCTGTATGGGCCGTAGATGTTGACATCAAACACGAAGTCGATGTCTTTCTCGGGGGTCTCGTTCATCGGACTGAACACGCCGACGCCGGCGTTGTTGACGACGCCATGCAGACCCCGGCCAGCCTTGGTGATCCGCGTGACCGCCGCGTCGATATCATCTTGCACGGTCACGTCGAGGCGCAGCGCTTCGACATTGTCGATCTTGTTGAGTTCGGCGAGGTCTTTTTCCTTGCGTGCGCCTGCGTAAACGAAGTGACCGTTCGCGGCCAGGACCTCGGTGATCTTGCGGCCGATCCCGGAACTGGCACCCGTGACCAGCACCGCCTTTTGCGCTTCCTGCTCCTGGGCCGAGACTGTGTCTGGCGTGGCAGCCAGGACGCAGGTACAGAGGGCGCTGAGGACAGTGATTATGAGATGTTTGTGCATGGGTCTTCCTTTGGATCGGCACAGATGACCTCGGGGCTGCGTTGCGAGTAACGATGCCAGGTCGTGGGTGTGAAATTACCGAGTCGGAGCCCGACACGATCGATAGTCCCCGACTGCGACGGTAACGATACTACGTTCTGGCGTCGTCTTCCCATCCCCGGATGGTCACTCAGTTCCCGGGCCGCCAGCGGGTCTGCGCACAGGCGTTGAGATTGCTCTACGAATGACCCGGATCAGGTTTATTATTTGCGGTAGTCGCGTAGGCTCTCGCTGTGACGGAGCGGGCAAGCCAGGCCATGGCTGAATCCGATCTGAACGGTTATTGCCCTGCCCGGGACGAGGGCGATCCGGACACGATGTTTCGATATGGTCCAGCCGCTGCTAGCGCTGGGTGTCTAGTTCCCTGACGTGGAAGATGACCGGGCATCGGCGCATGCGGGATACCGCGCATGGAGTCAGGGGTGAACAAGGAGTGGAACATGGGAAAAGTCTACGAAGCCATAGACGAAAAACTCGCGACATGGGTGGCCGGGCAACACGTATTCTTTGTGGCCACTGCGCCGCTTGGCGCCGACGGGCATATCAACAATTCTCCCAAGGGCGGGGATTCGTTCAGGATCGTCAATGGCTCCGAGGTTGCCTACCAGGATTACACCGGAAGTGGTGCGGAGACCATCGCGCATCTGCGGGAAAACGGGCGCATCGTGATCATGTTCTGTGCATTTGAGGGCCCGCCAAAGATCATCCGGTTCCATGGTCACGGTACCGTCATCACCAAGGCGCATCCTGGATATGCAGAGCTCGCGCAACTGTTCCCGGAGAATCTGGGCATGCGGTCGATCATCCACATCGATGTGACGCGTATTTCAGATTCGTGTGGTTATGCGGTACCGCTGTGCGAGTTCAGGAAACCCAGGGATACGCTGGATCGCTGGGCTGCAAACAAGGGCGAAAAGGGGCTGGCGGCCTATCGTCAGGATAACAATGTCCGCAGCATCGATGGCCTGCCTGCATTTGAGGCCGAAGACTGATATTTCTTGCTGAACGCGGTAACCTGAGGGTGACGCAGCCAGGTAGACACCATGGATCAAAACGCCGCTTTGAGAGTCGGGATCATCGGCACCGTATGGGGCCGGATTCACTGTGGCACGTTCCGCCAGGCTGGCTGCGAGATCGCGGCGCTGGTCGGCCAGGACGCCGCCAAGGCAGCCTCGGTCGCGGCGGCGGAGGGTGTGCCTGTCGGGACGAACGACCTGGCCGCGCTGGATGACTGCGATGTCATCGTCATCGCGTCTCCTACCGCGACGCATGTCGAGTATCTGGACCGCTTCAAAGACAAGCTCGTGTTCTGTGAAAAGCCGCTGGTTGGCCGGGTGCCTGATCCGGCCTGGCTCGCGGGGCTGAGCGATTCTCAGATCTATGTCAACTACACGTTTTCGTTTCTGGATTCGGCCCGGGTGCTGGCGCAGCGGATCCGGGCGGGCCATCTGGGCAAAGTGCACCGCATCCTTCTGCAGGTCGGTGTCAACCTGCCGACGGACAAGGCCCCCGATGAATGGTTTATGGAGGTCGCGGTCCACCCGCTGTCATTCCTGCTCAATGTGTTTGGTCCGTTCCGCACTGAAACCTTCGCGGTCGGGAACGGACGCGCGAACGTCGGCGTGCTGTTGTCCAACGCCGAGCAGATGCTCGACGTGTCACTCTACGACCACCCTCTGGAAGGGATCCTGATCGATATGACAGTCATCGGCGGTGCGGCGACGGCGCGGCTCAGCGGCGGCTTCCGGGTCGGCCAGGACTGGTGGTTCGACCCGCTATTGATCAACGGCATGCCCTTCACCGATGGCGAATACCATTATTCCGAGGACGTCTGGTACCGTGCCATCCGGCGCGCCGTGCGGACGTTCTGCGAAGTGGCGCGTGGCGAGCGCACGCACGAGGAGGCCGAGGCGATCGGTCTGTTCGGTCTCGCCAGAGCCGCCCAAATGGAAACGATGCTGGCGCCGTTGTTACGCGAGGGTTGAGCCAGCCGGTCCCTGATCCGGTGTCAGAAAAAAGTGTCGAGAATAATCCGGTCGCTTGTTCCATGCACTGACGCGATTCTTCAGGCCCCGACCTCGGGTTCGGCATCTTCATTCAGCCAGATCAGAAATAGCTCATAGCCCACGGCCAGGACCACAGCACCGACAAATAGTCCAATGATGCCCGACAGGATCATGCCGCCGATGGCGCCGAGCAGGATGACCAGCATCGGGGTCTCCAGGCCACGACCAAGCAACAAGGGCTTGAGGAAGGAATCACTCACCCCAACCAGCAAACTCCAGATCATGAACAGGACGGCAGGCACGGTGCTCGTGATGGTGAACACATAGACCATGATCGGGCCCAGGATGATGATCGTGGGTAGTTGTACGATGGCCAGGAACAAGACCAGCAGCGACCAGATGCCAGCATAGGGCACCCCGACTACAAGCATGCCGATGCCCGCAAGCACGGACTGGATAATGGCCACGCCGAGCACGCCCTGGGCAACGCTACGGATCGTCGCCCCGGCCATGCTGCCAAATTCCCGCCCCAGCTTCCCGCCCATCAGTCGCCTGGATATCTTGTCGACCGCGTTTGTACCGCTTTGTGCGTAGACCAGCAGCATCCCAGCGATGATGATGGAGACGATGAACTGCAGGATGGTGAGGCCGGCCCCGGCCGCGGCCGACAGGACCCACTTTGCAAGGCCTTTCAGCTGCTCCGAGTAATCGCTGATTGCGTCGCTCAGGTTGGTCGATGCCAGCTCCCACGCGCCATGCAGCTTCTTGCCGATCAGTGGCCATTCCTGGACGCTGTCGGGCGGCGGCGGGATGCGCAGCGTGCCCGTCCTC
Organism: Gammaproteobacteria bacterium; assembly: GCA_049669065.1. Classification (GTDB taxonomy): domain Bacteria; phylum Pseudomonadota; class Gammaproteobacteria; order Steroidobacterales; family XN24; genus CAMYOC01. The sequence goes on along the minus strand of JBATKC010000245.1, from coordinate 12,999 downwards.
ATCTGCTCTGCCAGCTGCTGCGAATTCTCTATGGCGGATTCCGACAACATGACGCTGGGTATGACCAGGGTAGCCACGGCGATCAGCGTCATCAGGGTGGCAGCGAGTTTCTGCCGGCCGCCGAGCAAGGCCTGGAGCTTTTCGAACAGAGGAAATACGGCGACCGCGAGGATCGCCCCCCAGAGAGTCAGGAGGACAAACGGTCTGACAATATTGAAACACCACAACACCAGCAGGAAAACGAGAGCCACGCGTATCGACGACTCGATCACCCTGCGGTTGAATAGCTTGTCATCAGCAGACGCCACTGAATCACCCATGGCTAATACTCCCTTGTTTCACGCTGAACGGCCCGGCGACCGCAACTATGGCGCCGGACTGCGGCGCATTGCAAAAAAATAAACCTGACACCTTTTCCCACACCCTGGATTCAAAGTGCCTGGCCGCAGTGCGGACAATGTGAGACCGGGCCTCGCTGCGCCTTCTGCAGCTCGACGATGCGTGCGAGAACGTCGGCGGGCAGGTCGAGTTCCTCGCTGAGCTGGTCCAGGTGGTCCTGCTCGCCGACGCCGACGCGACCGTCTGCCAGCGCATCCATCACGCTCGCCGTCAACTGGTCCTTGCGCGCCTGCAGCTCTTCGGAGAAGCGTGCGGCGAGCATGCCGGCGGGCAGTGCTACGGTGCCGACTCCCAGCAGCATTATGACGATGCCGATGATCCGGCCCGGGAGCGTGATCGGGGTGACGTCGCCATAGCCGACCGTGGTCATGGTCACTACTGCCCACCAGATTGACTGAAACACGCTGCCGAATTGCTCGGGCTGTGCCTCGTGTTCCAGCGAGAACATCATGCTGGCGGCGATAAAGACCAGGATCAGCATGGTGAATACGGCGGCGGCCAGGGTCCGCGCCTCGGATTTCAGCACCGCGCCGAAGATATCCAGCCCGCGCATGTGGTGGGAGAGCTTGAGCAGACGCAGCAAGCGGAACAGCCGCAGGTAGCGCAGGTCGATTGGCACGAACATGGCCAGATAAAATGGCGCTACGGCCAGCAGATCGATCAGCGCGAGCGGTGAGCGGATATATTTGAATCGCGCCCGCCGCGCAGACAGATTCTCGTATAGAGGGTTCTCCACACAGGTCCACACGCGCAACGCGTATTCGATCGAAAAGATCAATACGGACAGCACTTCGAAGGCAAAAAAGGCTCGGGCCGACGCGGCGCTCACCGCGAAACTCGACTCCAGGGTGGCGGCAGCGACGTTGAGCACGATCAGCCAGATCAGAAAGAGATTGATGATCCGCGCTTTGCGCGATGCCAGCTCGCTGCCGTCCAGCAAACGATAGATCTTGAGCCGCAGTGATATCGCTTCGGTCATGGCTTTGGTCCCCCCGGTCCGACCAATCCCCAGAGCCTTATTTCACCATGGCGGCAGGGGGAAATGTAGTCAGGATGAAATATGCTGCCGAGAGCGCGGATCTCCTGTAACTTTGACTGCGGCATGCGGGTGCGCAATGTCATCGGCGGTTTCCTGATGGGCGTCGGCGCGACGATCGTGCCCGGCGGGGATGCCGCGCTGATAGTGCAGTGCCTGCCGTCGCTGTCTCTGCACGCGTTGGTCGCGTATCTGGCGATGGTCGCGGGTATCGCCATGACCCTGATGTTGTCAGAGCGCGTGATGGGCGCCGGCATCGTGGTCAGCTGCGGCGGGGATTTCTGCACTAAGGACAAGACGCGGCCAGGAACCTGGGGAGTTCCACGTCGTCAGGTCCGGACCCACGCCGGCCATCTGGCCTTTCTTGGAGCGGTGGACCTGTACAGTGCACCGTCCTGGACCCATGAGCACGAGTAATTGTCATGAACCGCAGCGCCAAATTCTGGATCTCGATGACTGTATTTCAGGTTGCTTTCGGGCTGGCTGTATTTGCCGCCACGCGCCATCACTATCTTGATGAAGCAGGTGCGAACACAACGGGCTCTGCCGCGGCACGCCCACCCTTGCCGGTATGGCGTGACTCCACCGCGGGCCCGGGGTCCGGGCAGTTTGGGTCCCCGGCTGTCGATGTTTCGACGGTGACGGATCCAGCGGAGCTGCAGCGGATCGGCGATGGGTTTTTCAACAGCAAGCAATATGAGCAGGCGGCGGAGACCTACGAGCGGCTGCTTACGATTGGCCCGAATGTGAATACCTATAACAATCTTGGTATCACGCTGTTTTATCTCGGCAGGTCCGACGAGGCCCTGAACCTGCTGAACGAGGGCATCGCTACAGATCCTCGATACCAGAGAATCTGGCTGACGCTGGGATTCGTCAACAGCCGGCTTGGGAATATTGAGCAAGCACGCTCGGCCCTGACCACTGCGGTCGAGCTCGGAGCCGACACCGAGGTCGGGCAGTCCGCAATGCAAATGCGCGACAGCCTCCCCTAGGGCCAGAAACGCAAGATAGATACGCGGACACCTTTTTCCCGTGGGGTCCAGCGTTCACGGATTGTTGCTCACATTGCCGGCCTGATTGTCTCCTTGTATCTATCGGGTAGCGGAGTCAGCCGGCCTTCAGCCGCTATTTCCCGAATGTGGATGAGTTGAGCAGCCATGTCAGTCTCCAGCTCGTCGACGATCACCTGTAATCCCGGCTCGCCGTGCAATGAAGACAGGATGGCGTCGTGCTTGAGCAAGAATCGCCATGATGTCCGCCAACCCGAATCGACGGCCTCTCGCAACGCTGCCAGCGCTTCGTCTTTCATCCCCCGCATCGCAAATATCTGCACATCCGTTATTCCATAGCCGTCCCAGCCCAGCCGGTTCATCGTCTGGATGAATTCCATCGTCGTGTCGAGCAGCAGGTCCGCACGTCTGTTGTTGCCGAGTTGTTGCAGGATTACGGCGACGCGGACCGCATCGCGAAAATTCGAATAGTCGATCAGTGGATCTGCATTTTCGATCAAGCCGGGTTCGGCGGCCCTATAGCGTTCGAGTGCTATTTCAAAGTCGCCCGCCCGCATGTCGATCTGACCGAGAACCGCCAGGGCATCTCCATCGGTCGGGCTTTCAGCGAGCAGAGCCTCTGCGTCACCAGCCGCTTCCGCCAACTGACCCTGGTTCAGCCGCAAGAACATCGACCCAAAGTGCGTCCAGCCTGAATCGGGGGCGAGTGTCCGCGCCCGCTCCAGCATCCGTTCCGCCTCTGTCTGGTCTCCGATCAGAGACCACATGAACACCAGCCAGCCTACATATAAAGGGTTATCCGGATCGAGAGAGGCGCCCTCGCGCAGCCGTACAATCGCCTGATCAAGACGCCCGTAGGCACTCATATCGAGGCGCCCCAGACCCGAATAGGCCAGCGAAAACCCCGGATCAATCCGGATGATCTTCGCGTACTGTTCTCTGGCATCATCGAATCGTCCGAGGCCCTCAAGGGCAGACCCCAGCGCCTTTCTGACGATGCTCGAAAAGGGATCCAGACGGGCCGCCTGGTCGAGCTGCACGAGTGCTTCCTGAATACGGCCTTGCCTCAACAGGAACGAGCCATACCAATGATGTCCAAAGACATAACCGGGCGCCAGATCGATCCCTTTTCTGAAGAAACGCTCCTTCTCGGCAAGATCGTCGGTGACCGACGTCATCGCGATATATGCTTCGCCCAGCCGATCATTGATCGCCAGGGCTCTCTGTACCAGCGGCCTGCTTAGCGCCTGTTGTTCTGACCGTGATCGGCGGCCGTAGTTGACCTGCAGGCTGTAGGTGACCGCGAGATCGACGTTGGCCAATGCATAGTCCCGATCCAGTTCGATAGCGCGTTTGAATTGCGCCTCGGCCTCGTCCAGTGACGCAGTAGTCCGTTTCTCCATCGCCTGGCGCCCCAGGAAATAGGCTTCCAGTGCCGCCATATTGTCCGTCTGCGCACTGGCGAGTTGCGTCTTCTCGTCCGCGGAGAGGGTGGCCTTTAGCGCCTCGGATACAGCGGTGGCGATTTCGCTCTGGATCGCAAAGATGCTGGCAGTCGTCAGCTCCCGATCATAGGTATTGGCCCATAGGTGTTCGTCCGTGCCGACGTCGATCAGCTGGACGTTGATTCGAACCCGGTCGCCAGCTCGCTGGACGCCGCCTTCCAGGATGTTCCCCACGCCCAGCGCAGCGCCGATTTCAGCGATGCTCAGTGCGCTGTCTTCGAACCGCTGCACAGAAGTCCTCGAGATCACTTTGAGCGTTCCGATGCGCGCCAGCTGAGTGAGGATATCGTCGTGGATGCCGTCGACAAAAAACACATCTTCTTCCCGGGCACTGCGGTTGGCAAAAGGCAGCACCGCGATCGATCGATCCGGTTGCCGGGCGAACTTCGCAGCAGCTAGTTGCGACGCGTCTATGATCTCTGCCTTTGGCTCCACATCATTAACCGATACCGAGTCATCGCGATCAGACTGCGGGACCATCCGATCGATGAAGGCCACAGCGACCGCAAGCGTCAGCAGCGCGATGATCATCAGGCTGATCCTGCGGCCGGTGACCGGCGTGATCGACACCGCGCGGTCTATGTCTTTCTCGCGTTTCAGCCCCTCCGGCGTCATCTCGTAAACCCAAGAGAAGATCAAAGCAGGGAAGAAGAACAGGACAAGCAGTCCCAGCACGAGGGCGAAAGCCCAGTCAGGCGCGCCCAGATTGGGGAAGAGCACGTCCGCGACCTGCAGTATCAGCCAGGAGGCGATGACATAGAGTGCCGCCACCTTGGTGACGTTGCGGCGTTTGAGTTCCTCGAGAAATGACATGTCTATCGTTCTTGGCTCGCTGGAACCGCCTGCAGATCATGTAATACCACGGAAAGGATGTCGATCACAGATCGCCTGAAGTGGCATGGGCAGAGGAGAGGCAAGAGAAAGGGGTGGGGGAGGATGGCCGGTCGCAGCTGCCTTACTGATCCTCTGACCTCACGCCCTGTGTTCGTCTCTTCACTACCGGATGTCGCTCGCTCGCCCATTCGTGACACAGATCGCCGAGGTATTGCTCGAGCTGCGTTTCGGCGATGCTGGAGGGTACGAAGATCCCTCTCGCCGGCCGCCGCTTCCCCTCTGGTCCCATGAACAAGGCGTCCCAACCGCTTGCGGATCTAACCAGCAGGAGGTCGCGGCCAAAGACATCAAATCTCAGAGTGCTCATGATTGTCTTTTCCGGCACGATGTGGCGAAAATTTTGGCGGCAATGTCTGCGTCAGTTCGGATTTATCGATCATGCGATACAGTCAGAGTTTTGTCGACTACCAGCGCCGGTAGAAACTCTGCCCGAGAGGGACTTTCGGTCGGCCAGAAAATATCAGCCTCTCAGCTTGCTTTTCTTTGTCGCCGCTGGCCACGGCTGTGGTCCCCCCGGTCCGGCCAGTCTCCAGAGCCTTATTCCACCATGGTGGAAAAGGGAAATGTAGTCAGGATGAAATAAACCGGTGGGAGAGCGGGTCTTCTATGGGTCAGGCATGGCATCTGGTGACCAAACGGCGTTGGGGGACGGTCAGCGGCAAGTCGCCTGGCCACAATGCCCGCACGGCCATGGCGGGAGCCGGGTACCGGTCAGCCGGCGCGGCTGATCAGAGGCGAGGTGCCTGTTTTGACCGGGCCTGGCGCAACGGCATTCGTATACTCTCCCTTTTTTTCAATTGTCCGAAGTGCAGCCCTTATGAATCTTCTCCTGCTTTCCGCCATGCTTGCGTTTGTGCTCGGGTTTTCCGCCTATCGGGCAAGCATCTGCACCGTGGCCGCGGTGGCCGAGGTGATGTCCTCACGCACCGCCATGGTATTCCTGAGCTTTGCCAAGGTGGTGCTGTGGGTGTTGCTGGTCAACGGCCTGCTGGTGCTGTGGATGCCGGATCTCGCGCGGCCGGTAAAGCCGCATCCGGGTATCCAGATGGCAGCCGTCGGCGGCTTCGTGTTCGGCGTCGGCGCCGCGATCAACGGCGGCTGCAGTTTCTCCACGATCTCGAAGATCGCCCAGGGCAATATCCATATGGCGATGACGCTGCCGGCTTTTGTGGTCGGTGTGCTGGCCGGTGTGGCGATGTTGTCGCGGATGGACATCCTTCGGGATCCCGCAACACCGTGGCTCAGCGACCAGGCGAGGCTTATTCTGCTCGCGGCTCTGGGTCTCTGGGGTCTTTGGGAGATCGCGAAGATCATCGGGCCGAACCTGCGTGGCGGCGGCTTGTGGCACGGGCTCACTGCGGGTCGCTATCGCTTGTCCACCGGTGCGGCGGTCGTCGGTATCTGCAGTGGCGGGATCTATGCGGTCCATGGCCGCTGGGCATACTCCAGTCAGATCGTCGACGGGCTCATCGAGCGACCCGGGGTGCAGTCAGCCAGCGGCGAAACTGCCCTGTGGCTGTTCCTGGCGCTGTTGGCCGGCGCCATCACAGCGGCGGTCATCAAGCGACAATTCTCCTTTAGCTTTGATTCCGGCATGTGGGTGCGCAACCTGATCGGCGGCTTCCTGATGGGCGTCGGCGCGATGATCGTGCCCGGCGGGAATGCCGCGCTGATCCTGCAGGATCTGCCGTCACTATCTCTACACGCGTTGGTCGCGTATCTGGCGATGGTGGCGGGTATCGTCATGACCCTGATGTTGTTCGGGCGCATGACGGGCGCCAGCATGGTGGTCAGCTGCGGCGGGGATTTTTGCACGATGGACAAGGGCCGGCCGAAAAGCTGATTCGATCGGGGACGCCACTGAATCTTGTTGCCGCAGCATGAATGGTGCCGGCATTCGTTTTCTTCGGCCGTCCGCCTGCGTAACACCCTTAACCTAAGGAAGCGAACACCGGCACGGTCATCCTGAGGCTGCGCTCCATGACACCAGGTCGTACCCCAACCGCGATCACGCGAATTCACTCCACTAGCTTGGGTCCGGCGTCAGCGATCGGCGTGACTGCCTCAGCTCGGCCAGCGCCCCCCTGATCACACGGGCCGAGGAACGCAGCAGCATCCCTGCGAGCAGCGTGCCGACGATGATGTCGGGCCAGCCCGAGCCGAATGTCCACACTCCGGCCGCCGCTACAATCACCGACAGATTCGACGCGATGTCGTTGCGTGAACATTCGTAGACCGAACTCATGTTGATGTCGTCTTCACGGTGCCGCCAGAGCAGGAACAGACACAGACCGTTGGCGATCAGGCCGGCAATGCTGAACACGCCCATGATTTCGTAGGACGGCAGCACCGGGTGGAGCAGGCGATGAATCACCTGGGCAATGACTACGCTGGCGGCCAGAAAGATCAGTCCGCCCTTGAACAGGGCCACCCGGGCCTTGGTGGCTGCGCCCTGCGACACCGCGAACAGGCTCAGGCCGTAGGTCAGCGCATCGCCCAGGTTGTCCAGACTGTCGGAGAGCAGCGCGGTGGACTTGCCATAGATCGCAGCCGCGACAATGGCCACGAACATCACCACATTGATCCACAACACTTTGACCAGGGTGCCGCGCTGGCTATCGCGCAACGACTCGGCAGCACAGTTGGATTCACAGCAGGATTTCACAGCCCCCCCAAAATCGCGTTGACCGGGGTCATTGTTGCCCAGAACAGGGCGGCGACAAAGGGGATCGGGAATCACCGCGACCGGAGATTCGTGGCGGGCCCCGAGAGGAGGGCGGTTTGCGCCCAATCAGTCCGCCGGTCCTGTGCAACATAGTTGAAACGTAAACGTTAATAGTTTAAGCTTCAACTTTCGTAGCTTAGACTTTAGCGTAATAGTGTCTCCGGATATCTTTCTCATGAGTAAATCCAGTCGCCGAAAACTCCAGGCCGCTTCGTGGTTCGCGGTCGTCCGTGCCTATCAGGAATGCACGCGCCGCTACGCGCAGCTACTCCGCAGCTTTGATCTGACGATCCCCCAATTCGATGTCATGAACGCGATCGATCAGCTCGCGGACCAGGCCACGCCCAAGGACATCGCCGATCAGCTCGTCGTGACGCGTGGCAACATCACCGGGGTGCTGCAACGCCTCCAGGAGCGATCGCTGATCACCACCCGGCACAACGAGCAGGATGGTCGCTCCATCGTCTGCCATCTGACCGGTCCCGGACGCGCGCTGCTGGACCAGGCGCGGGCGGCCGCGGCGCTGTTTGTCGAGACGCAGCTCGCGCCGTTTGACGATGACGAGCTGCGGGACACCGAGAACCAGATGAACCGAATGCGGTCGCACCTAAAGACCATCGACCCGGGCACAATTGTCAGTCAGGCCCTGGAAAGGACGCGCCAGGCCGCAGCCGAGGCCTGAATGACATGAATAAAACAGTGTCACCAATAGCGCCACCCAAACGCAGTGCGCTGTTGCTCGAGAGCCGTACCGCGATCGACCTGGCGCGGATGCTCGTGCCCCTGATCGGTGCGCAACTGCGCCCGGGCAACCTCCGCGATGCTTCTCACGTGATCGTGGTGCCCGGGTTTGGTTCGGACGATCGCTACACCGCGCCGCTGCGTCATTATCTGAACCGTCTCGGCTTTCGCGCCGAGGGCTGGGGACTTGGGAAAAACCAGGCCGGTGTCGATCTGCCGCATACGCTCGATGACCTGTCCCCGACATGGGAATTCACGCCGAGGGCGAATTATGCCGGTGAAGCCTCCGTGCCGTATCTGTGTGACCGTCTGATCGATCGCGTGCGTGAGCGTCACCGGGCGCTCGGCCAACCGATCTCGCTGATCGGCTGGAGTCTGGGCGGGTATCTGGCGCGCGAGGCGGCCAGGGATCTGCCCGATATCGTCGAGCGGGTGATCACCATGGGCACGCCCACCGTCGGAGGGCCGAAGTACACCGCGGCGGCGCCTTTTTTCCGCAAACGCGGGATGGATCTCGACTGGATTGAGGAAGAGATCCGCGGGCGCGAGTCGCGGCCGATCCGTCAGCCGATCACCGCGATCTTCAGCCGCAGCGACGGGGTCGTCAGTTGGCAGGCTTCCATCGACCGCTACAGCGAGAACGTGCGCCATGTCGAAGTGCGCGCCCCGCACCTGGGCATGGGATTCAACCCGACCATATGGCGCCACATCGTCGCGGCGCTGGAGGCGCAGGCGGCCGGGGGCCAACGCTCGCAATAATCTGACCAGGCCGACAACGCATCCGGTCCGTGTGGATCTGGATATCAGATGCGCCTCGATCCGGCGCAGATGGAATCACGCATGGTGGAAGCGATGCAAAGGAATGCCGCCAGGATGCCGATGCGGGACCGGTAGCGAAAGTGATCCGTCCCGATTCGGGGGGCTGGTCCCTAGCTCGCCCCTCTGAACGCAGCCGACACACGCTCATCGGGCGCGCCCTGGCTCGGCGTCGGGGTGGCGTCGCTATCGAGATCGTCGCGACCGGGACAGTGAAAACGCAGTGCGCTGTACTCGTTGCCGGTGCTTGGATCTATCCAGACATAGGGTTGGATTTCGACCTGTGTCAGGCAGGGCTCGGATTTGGCGGATTCGGCCAGCTTCGCCCACTTTGCTTCCTGAGATTCCTCTTTCTCCGGCGCGTTTGCGCCGGCGGCCAGAGGCAGCAGCGCGGTGAGGGCCAGCACACAAATCGACATTCTCATAACCGTTCTCCGTCGCGGCCGGGCCGCAGCACATCAATCGGCGGACGTTTCCCCGAGTGCTACTCCCCCCGCCACAGTCTGGTCACGCGTCGCCGATCTAGGCGTTTCCGTCCTGGTCTGTTGTACCGATTATTTTTCCGACGCCTCTGAATATGACATAAGGCGACGCGCGTATCTTGCGAAGTTGTTCACACTTTGTGCACGCCGGTACGGCGCTGCGTCTTGCCGCAGTGAGGTCCCCGGACCGCCGGACAGCTCAGCCGCGACGTTGCAAAAGGGACGGTGTTGATCGCGCCGGACGGCGGCTGGCGACTCAGGAGGGCGGTGTGACCACGCCGTATTTGATAAAGCTTTCGCCCATCGCGACGACCATCTCCTCGAGATCCAGCGGTTCCCAGTCGAGGACCTTCCTGATCTTCGCGTTATCGACATTTTGTTTGACGCCCAGATCATTGAGGCCCAGACGCGCAGTCCTGTCGAATACGGCCACCAGACGCATCACGAAGTCCGGGAGCTTGCCGGTGGGGATTCTGAAGCCCCGGTCCGCAAAGTGCTTGTCGAGGATGCGCGCGATATCCAGGATCGAGTGATTCTCGACGGCACAGATAAAACGTTCGCCTGCCGCGGCGGGCTCGGTCATCGCGGCGATATGCGCGGCGGCAACATCGCGCACATCGACTACCGCCCAGTTGATATCCGGACAGGCAGGGAAGTCGCGATCGAACAACTTTTTCACGACCTCGCCTGAAGTCCCGTAGTCCTCGTCGAGGATCGGGCCCAGCACCAGACCCGGGTTGATCGTCGCAAGCTCGAGCCGGTGCTCGGCATCGAGCGAGGCGACGAAATCCCATGCGGCACGCTCGGCGATGGTCTTGGATTTCTCGTAGGCACCGATACTGCTGGCGCTGATATCCGACCAGTCCGATTCGTCAAAGGTCCGGCTTCGATCGCGCCCATAGAGCACCGCGGCGATGGAGGAAGTCATCACGACACGTTTGACACCGGCGTCGGCGGCCGCTTTGAGTACCCGCAGCGCGCCGTCACGGGCCGGGACGATCAATTCGTCCTCGTGTTTAGGCGGCGTGCGCGGTAGCGGGCTCGCCACGTGCAGCACATAGCGGCAGCCGGCGACGGCCTCGGCCCAGCCCGCATCGGCGGTCAGGTCAGCCGGGACGATGTCGAAGCGATTCAGTGCGGCAGCGCCATCGGCGAGGTGCGGGGCCAGGGTTGCCTTGAGCTTTGATTCTCGCGTCGCCGATCTGGCGGTGCCTCGCACCCGGTAGCCCGCATTGAGCAAAAGCACCACGCAATGCTGCGCGATAAAGCCGGTCGCGCCGGTGACCAGGACTGTCGTGTTCGACTCGTTCATATTGCCATTGTCTTGCCGCATGCGACCCAAGGATAGCCCTCGCGGCATTCTGCGGTCTGCAAACCTCAAGTCAAATCAGGCTCCAGACGGTGCCATCGCAAAATCGGAGCAGAGCGCAACGTTGCCCGGGTACGGATCAATTACGCGCTGACTCTGTTGCTCTATTTTGGCGGTGTCCAGCTGCTGGCGAACTGCATCGGCTCCGCGGCTTTTGTGGCCACGACCTTGTCACCGCGGGCGGGGACCTTGCTCAGCGAGACCGGGGTCGCGATCGAGTACTTCTCGTTGACCTGGACGACGCTGATCTCGCCGACCACGGTCTCCGAACCGCCGAGCGATATGCCGGTCTCCGGATCAATCAGCGCTTCACCCATCTCCACTACCCGCAGTGTGTCCCCGACTGCCACCGAGTCTGCGCCAAGATTGACAAAGATCTGGTTGGCGTCGGCCTTGACCACCGAGCCCTGTGCGGTGGCCGCGCCGATCTGTTTGATCAGCTCGAACACGCCTTCGTTGACCCCGGCGATCACAGCCTGGCCCACAGGCGTTTTGGAATATTCATCAACAAAGCCACCGAGACCACCGCCGCCGGTAATGCCGATGCCGCCAAAGGTCAGACCGGATTCCTTGATCACTGATTCGATCTGTTTGGTAAAGACGATCTCGCTGGTCTCGGCATCGATCAATCTGACGTTGAGACCGACCCGGCCGTGACTGTTCTTGCTCTTGATGCCGCCCAGGATGCCACCCGCCTTGCCGACCAGACCGCCGATGCCACCCATGGACTTGCCGCCGACATCGGACTCGTAGTCGGTAACCACTACCTGCACCAGGAACTGGGCACCGAGCACGTTGCCGGTCTTGGCGCCCGACGGTGCGGCGACCCGGCCCGAGGCGGCCAGATCCTGTTCACCCAGCACGCTGCTCAGCTCGGTGCGTTCGACCAGACGGAACCGCCCGGTCCGGTTCAGCGAGTCGATCACGATCGCCTCGATGCCGTTGACGGGTACCGTACTGCCGCCGGATGACGCGTAGTCGCCGTAGGGACCCGAGACCGTAAATGAGCCCGCTGAGCTGGTGTTGTCGACTTCCAGCACGCCGAGCCTGGCTTTGCGACCCGAGTAATCACCCCATTCCACATTGAGCAGATATTTGGCTTCGAGATCGTCGACCCGCTCCGGTAGCGGCGCCCGCCCGTCCTCACTGACCGAGTACCCGACGTAATCCGCCCACGCGGTCGTACCCGCACACAGCGCCAGACATACCGTGCCGGCCGTCAGTATTGATCGATAGACCTTCATTGGTTCCCCCCCAATTCGCGTCGCTGAGCCACGGTTCCAGGCATCCGGGACCTCCGATTGCCAGAAACCGCATTCCAAGTCCCCGAGTATAGAAGACGATTCACCGCGCTGAGGTCAAGGCGGGGCGATGGCCAGATCGGCCAATTACCCGCGATGCCTGTCTTTTCAGGGAATGTCGCGCTCTTGCCCAACCACCCCGGACGCTGCAAGAACGACGGGATCCCGCGGCAGGACTGCGTCTCCGACGCCCTAAGACAGAGGCAGGCGGCTTGTGCGATCTCTAGCGCGCCCGAACGGCTACGGCCACCGTCAACGGCGGGATATCCCAACGCAAACGGCCCGCGACAGCCGGGGGACCGGGTCCTGCGACCGGCCTGAATCCAGCGTCCTCTGTGACGGGGAAATCAAACTCGACCGTCTTCGGCCCGGTGCTGATGTTGGCGGCCGCCAGCGTCTGATGGGTCTGGTCCTGGCGCGCCATGATCACGACCTGGTCATCGGCGTAGAGCGGTAGCCGCGCACCGCGGCGGTTGTTGTAGTGATCGGGCCTGGGGCCGAGGTCTGATCCCCCTCGTCAAGCCGGGGCAGTGAGCGGGAACCGTGTCGTCCGGTCTTGCTGACGATGCCTCATGCTGACTCGTCCGGCACTCCCTCTGGCAATACATAGGCCGAACAAAAAGGCGCCGGGGCCTGCATCACGACCCCGCCATTCTCACGCGCGATATTGGCGCGCTGGCAGACGAATTCGAACATGGCTTGTGCGTCTGCCTCGGGG
>JBATKC010000244.1:0-6580 GCA_049669065.1 Gammaproteobacteria bacterium | reverse complement strand
GAAAAGGGGCCATGCAGGCCCCTTTTCTATTCATCAGATGGGGGTGTGTGGACGAACCCGCCCGGGTTCGAGCCGAGGCCGACGGAGTCGGGCGAGACAACGCGCAGGCAGCGGAGCTGCCGAGCGGCCCCCTCGAGGGGTGAGCCGCCGAAGGCGGCGAATCATTCCGCCCTCTCCGCCATTGCTAAGAACAAAGAGGGGCTTATGTGGCCCCTCTTTGTTCTTTCACGCCGCCAAATGGCGAGGTTCGGACGAACACAAATCCGGGCCAAAAAGAACCCCGCACCAGGCGGGGCTCATAATCACTGCTTCTTGTTGTTATTCGATCAGGCAATCTTGCGCCGTCTCAAACCCATGCCGACCAGGCCGAGGCCGAGCAGCGCCAGGGTGCCGGGTTCGGGCACGTCGAAATTCCAGTAATCGGTGCGGAACGTCGCATCCCCGCCGTCATTACTGATGACAACGAAGACGATATTGATCAATTCGCCGTTGCCGTCAGCAAAGGGATCAAAGATCCCGTTTCCACCGGTCAAGAAGCTGTTGTCGTCGAACAAGTCGCTGAAGTCGATCGAGACATACTGCCAGCCGCCCCCGCTCTGGGCGCAGGTCCCGAGCGCATCAATCACGCAGTTAAACTGGAATTCGTCATCGAAGATGGTGTCGATCAAACCGTCATTGTTGTCGTCTTCCTGGAAGTTGATCTCCAGCGTGAAGTTCTGACCCGCATCGGGATTGATCCAGAAATTGAATCGTGTCGTCCCCCTCAAATCCGTGGGAGATGTCCGTCCGAAGCCGCCAAAGAAGCCAGGCTCTATCCCGCCCCAGCCCGTCTCCAGCGAAAATGATCCGCCATTCACGGGTGGGACATCGACAGAATTCGGCCCAATGCCTCCGCCGCCGACCGAACCGGGGAATGCAAACCAGCCGTTGCTGAACGGATCGCCGTGCTCCATATCGTCGAACACGATTGTGTCGGCGCTGGCGGATAATGAGAAGGCAAACAGCCCCAGGGTCATAAGCAAGCCGGCTGTCGAGACTGCGTAGATTCTTGATTTCATCGGTGAGGCCCCCTGGAGTGAATTTTGCTTCCTGAGAAAAAGAGCACTATTCGTGCCACAAGTACCAATGCTAACCTTTACAACACCTTGATCGGGCGACGACTCTGGTGCTATGCACCATATGTAAAGTAGCCCGACACCCAATCAGCTCCAGTGCTGCGGCCAGCTCCCGGGTGGCCAGGTCCAAAGTCCGTCCTGATCCATGCCGGCACCAGGCGGCTTGGTTCTAGACTGGGCAGCCAAATAACTGCCCAGAGCTGCCAGCTATTCCAGCCAGAAGAAAAACCCCGCCGAAGCGGGGTCGATACGTTCTCAATTTCGCCGCGCAGATCGGGCGCTGACGCTCCTGCTAGTCCTCGACCTTTATCCGGGGATCCCAGACACCGCCATCCTCAAGCCCGATGTCGTATTTGTAGGGTTCGTCCGACGCGGGGCCGGTCACAATGACCATGATCTTGCCATTGCGAGAGTTCTTCTTGTGCTTTCCGTCGGACTCAACCGAAAATGGCGCACGATCACCGAAATCGACGAAGAATTGCCTCGCCTGCCCGACCAGCTTCCACTCGATCACATCGTCAACACAGACAGAAAAATCCTCCGCATCTTCCCCATCTTTGTCTTTGACTTTATCCGGCTGATCGCCAGTGACACTGATCTTGAGCTTGAGTAGTTCCGACTCTCCGTCGCATTCCCGCGCGCTCGCGCTGGCCGCTAACATCACCCCAGCCACCAGCGTCGTGATGATCCCCAATCTGATCTTGTTCATGCTTTTCTCCGTTGTCGTTCGTGTAGACACGCCCCGTCTTCATTGTCGCGCACATCGTAGCAGCTCCTTCGAGGTATAGGTCGCTGGCAGAATGACCACGGCAGCGTAGCAGGAGGAGAGTGACCTCTGTCCTGGGGATCAAACGAGCTCAGGCGAGTGCCGGAACCATTGTCGTGCGAGCGCAACCCGTTTCTCAGCGGCCTCTTCGGCCAGTCCGGCCTGCTTGACCCGCTCCAGCCGCGATAGCAGTCCGCGCCCATTGGCGATCTGGATGTTGAGCCCCGGGCGTGCGTTCAGCTCGAGCATCAGCGGTCCACGGTGAGCGTCTAGGACCAGGTCGACGCCTAGATAACCCAGACCGGTCAGCTCATAGCAGCGTGCGGCCATATTGAGCATCTGTTCCCAGTAGGGGATGTCGATGCCGACCACATGCATGCCGGTGTCCGGATGTTCTTCGATGTATTCGTTGCCCAAGACGCCGTTGATGGTGCGGCCAGTGCTCAGGCAGATGCCGGCGCCCAGCGCCCCCTGATGGAGGTTGGCTTTGCCGTCCGAGGAGCGGGTCGGCAGACGCACCATGGACATCACCGGATAGCCCTGATAGACGATGATGCGGATGTCCGGGACGCCCAGATAACAGACGGAATTGAACACCGGATCGAAGCGCACTCGGTATTCGACCATGGCCTGATCCGGGTGACCGCCAAGGCTGAACTGGCCGTTGATCATATTGGCCAGATGATGAGACAACTCGCCCCATGTGTAGATGCGGCCGCTGCAGGTGCGATAGCGGCCATTGCGGTGCGAGTCGATCACTACGATGCCATCGCCGCCGGATCCGTGCGCCGGTTTGATCACGAACGACTGGTGCTGCTCGACCAGCGCCGGAAGGTCGCGGATGTCATGTGGCGCGGACAGCGTCCCATAGAGCTCCGGAGCCGGCACGCCATGTTTGATCGCCAGTGCCTTGGTCAGCAGCTTGTTGTCGACCGCCGGGTACAGCCGGCGCGGGTTCTCCAGCGCGATAAAGTTTGCGTTGCGCGCATTGAGCCCCATGACGCCGGCTTTTTTCAGCTGGGCGAACATCAATCGGCTCCCCCAGCGGGTGTGTTCTTGGTCAGCACGCGGAAGCGACGCAGGTCGGTCAGTCGATATCCGGTATAGCGCCCCAGGAGCAGCACCATACCGAGGACGATCAACAACACTTCCGGGAACACGAAGGTGATATGCCGGATCAGGTCGATGTTCATCACGCCATAGACCAACGCCGCGACCAGCAGCGAGCCCAACCCCTCCTGGATGGCGTCCGCCGGGCCGCGCTCTTCCCAGACCACCGACATGCGCTCGATCACCATGGTCAGGATGACCATCGGGAACAGCGCCACGGACAGGCCGATCTCCAGCCCCAGCCGATAGCTCAGCACGCTCACCGCCGCCATCATCAACACGACTACGATCAGCACCGCGGCGAGACGCGGCACCAGCAGCAGGTGCAGACGTTCGAGGTAAAAACGCACGCCGAGACCGACGGCGACCAGCAGCGAGAACAGGATGATGCCCGAGATCAGCTGGCTCTCGCGAAACGCCAGCGCGACCAGCACCGGCAGAAACGTACCGAAGGTGCGGACGCCGACGATGTTGCGCATCAGCACGACCAGCAGGGCGCCGATCGGGATCATGATCAGAATGCTGTAAACCGATTGGGTCTGCAGCGGTAGATCCAGCAATGAAAACTCCACGATCCGCGAGCCGTGGCTGGTGGCGCGACGTTTCGCTACCGAGAGCGCATTTTCGAGCTTGCGCGTGACCCAGAACTCGATGCGCTCGCCAGTGCCTCCGGAGACGCTCATCACTCTGGCGCTGTCCCAGCTCCAGATAAACAGATCACGGGGCAGCGATTGTTCCCCGCTATCCGGGTCGAAGTAGAGCCACCGCGTGCCGTTGTGCGCCGCCAGCCAGGGCATCATCGCGACCTGCCGTGTGTCGCTGGTCAGAGGCAGAGCCTGTAGCACTCTGGCCGGTATGCGTGCGCCGGCCAGCAGCATGCGGGCGACTTCGGCGCGCTGGATCGGTGTGTCTGCGTCTTCGAGCAGCAGGGCGACATCGTCGTCAGCCGTCGCGTTCCTGACGCGTCGCAACAGGGTGCCGGTAAAGGTCGCCACGTCCGCGGATTCTTCGCGTACTTCGCTGATTACCATGGCCAGCGCCGAAGCGTAGGGCTCCTCGAGCTCGGGTACCGGTGGGAAGGCGTCCGCGCCCGGCGGCGGTTTCGCGTCCTGATCCCGGAACAGGCTGAGACGATAATAAACCGCCTGATCCCCCTGTACGCGGCGGATCGCCCACAGTGCTTCGCGGCGATTGTCTTGCTCGCGGATAGAGACGCCATAGCCGCGCGAGACGAAGTGCTCGTTGAGCACGCCGAAGCCGACCGGATTGGTCGGCACTTCCAGGACGACCTTGGCCGGACCCGGCGTGTAACGCATGAAGTCAATGCGCGCCTCGACCATCCACAGCTGTGAGCTGGTGTCTGGCAGCACCGGGAAGCCGAGGCGGGTAACCTTGTAGCTGAAGGTCGCAACGCCGATGAGCACCAGGGCGGCCACAAGCAGATACAGGTGCCGCAGGCTCACTGGTTCATGCCCGCCAGATCACAGCTGGGTTGCACGGTGTAGCTCTGGTCCGGGTCGACGAGGATATCGCCATGCATGGCGCTGCGGCCGATCAGGAACGGGTAATTGAACTGGCTGCGATCGACCAGGTTCACCTCGACCCTCTTCTTGACCGGCCCGAGACAGACCCACATCTCGACCACGGGTCGGCGCTGATAACTGCCATTGTGCTCGCGGATGCGCACCGTGCGGATGCGCTTGCGCTCCAGCTCGACCAGCTCACCGTTGTCCGGATTTTCGATCTCGAAACGGACCATGCGCACGCCCTTGCGCTTAAAGCCGCGGATGTTGCGCGCGTGAAGTGAGGAGGTGTCAGCGCCGGTGTCGAGTTTGGCCTCCAGAGTCAGACCGGCCGCCGAGATCCTGACCTGCTCGATCCAGCCGAAGACGCTTTTTGACTCGGCCTGCATCGGCGTGGCAGGCAGGGCGAAACAGCTAAGCATCGTGCACAGCCCGACTGACCATCTCCAGCAGCAGATTGGACGCATATGAGAGCCCCGTGTGAGGTGTGACTATGATCGATGACGCCGCCGCGGAGAATCTGTAACTGTTGTATCGACGGTGTACCAGGCGGGCGGCTGCCTCAATTTGTCGCCTGGGCCCGTCCGGGGCGTCAGATTATAAGGCCCGTGCTCAAAGATCGTCCACGGCAGCCGGATCCGGGCGGATACCAGGAGGAAGCCGTCGCGTCTGGTGATTTGTTAGAATCCGCTGCCGCGCCCTTGCGGATGTCGGCGACGCCGGCTGCTCTGGGCGCCCGATCAATGGTGGTCCGTGCCGGTCCTCCCGCGACGGTTAGCCGTGAACCCCGTCAGGCCCGGAAGGGAGCAGCGGTAGCGGTGAAACCGGGTGCCGGGATGTGGCGGGTACGGGCCGCCACCCTTGACGGTGGCGGGTCTCGGCGATGCCTCCGCCGGGTGATACACTGGCGTGGCTGTCTTCCCCACGGAGATTCAATGAGCTATCAGGCCATGGCGCGGACCTGGCGTCCGCGGACGTTCCCGCAACTCGTCGGGCAGGAGCACGTGGTCAAGGCGCTGGTCCATGCTCTGGACGAAGAGCGCCTGCACCATGCCTATCTGTTCACCGGCACGCGGGGTGTCGGCAAGACCACGATCGCCCGGATCTTTGCCAAGTGTCTGAACTGCGAGGCCGGCGTGTCCTCCACGCCCTGCGGCGAGTGCAGCGCCTGCCGCGAGATCGATCAAGGTCGTTTTGTCGACCTGCTGGAAGTCGATGCTGCCTCGCGGACCAAGGTCGATGACACCCGCGAGCTGCTCGACAATGTCCAATACGCACCCGCGCGTGGCCGGTTCAAGGTGTATCTCATCGACGAGGTACACATGCTCTCGAACCATTCCTTCAATGCCCTGTTGAAAACGCTGGAGGAGCCGCCGCCCCACGTCAAATTCCTGCTGGCCACGACGGATCCGCAAAAGCTGCCTGTGACGGTGCTGTCGCGCTGCCTGCAATTCAATCTCAAGCGTCTGCCGGTAAATCTGATCCGCGACCGGCTGCAGGAAGTGGCCGGGCAGGAGAAGCTGAAGAGCGAGGCCGCGGCCCTCGATCAGATCGCGCGGGCGGCCGACGGAAGTGTCCGCGACGCCCTCAGTCTGCTCGATCAGGCGGCCGCCTATTGCGATGGCGAACTGAGCGAGGCAGAGGTCAGGACCATGCTCGGCACCATCGATCGCGCCCATGCTGCCAGGCTGCTGCAGTGCCTGGCAGCGGGTGACGCAGCAGCGGTCCTTGCCGAGGTCCGCCAGCTCGACGAGATGGTGCCGGACTATGTGGCGGCGCTGGACGAACTGGCGCTGTTGATCCAGCAGGTCGCGCTGGCCCAGGTTGCCGGCGAAGCGATCGACGCGGCCGTCGTCGATCCGGCACAGGTCCACCAGCTGGCGCAGGCGATCAGCGCCGAGGATCTGCAGCTGTTCTATCAGATCGCACTGATCGGCAAGCGCGATCTCAATCTGGCGCCGTCTTTGCGCGCCGGCTTCGAGATGGTGCTGTTACGTATGCTGACGTTCCGGCCGGCCGAAGCCGCGCCGTTGCCCCGGCGCGGTCCCGCTTCGGCCACTGTCGTC
>JBATKC010000243.1:0-6053 GCA_049669065.1 Gammaproteobacteria bacterium | reverse complement strand
TGGCCACCTGGCCATGTGGCTGATCGCACCGGAACCGGCGGTGCTCGCTCCGGCCTGGACTTACTTCTCGGTGCGGATCTGGGCGGCGCCGGCCGCGCTGGCGAATTTTGCGCTGATCGGCTGGTTTATCGGCATGCAGAATACCCGTGCGCCGCTGTACCTGATGCTGATCACCAACCTGATCAACATCGGGCTGTCGCTGCTGCTGGTATTGGGTCTTGGCTACCGTACCGGTGGCGTGGCGGCGGCAAGCGTGGTCGCAGAATTCGCCGGGCTCGGGTTTGGTATCTGGCTGGTGCGGCGCGAGCTGGTCACGCTTGGCGGACGGCTGCAGCGGCGCCAGGTGCTGAACCCCGAGCGGCTGAGACAGGTGTTCTCGGTCAATGGCAACCTGTTCATCCGCACGCTGTCACTGATGTTCGTGTTTGGATTTATCACCGCGCAGGGCGCGCGCCAGGGCACGGCGATCCTGGCTGCCAACGCGATCCTGATCCAGTTCCAGTACTTCATGGCCTATGCGCTGGACGGTTTTGCTCATGCGGCGGAAGCGTTGGTCGGGCGTGCCCTCGGCGAACGGAATGCGGTGGGACTGCGAAAGGCGGTGCGGCTGTCGCTGATCTGGTCGGCTGCGGTGGCGCTGGCGTTCTCGCTCGCTTATCTGGCAGGCGGTCACGCGATCATCGCACTGTTGACCGGCCAGGAGCCGTTACGTCAGCTCGCGGCACAATTCCTGCCGTGGATCATCGTGTCACCGCTGGTATCGTTTTGGAGCTTCCTGTTCGACGGCGTATTCGTCGGCGCAACGCGCGCCCGGGAGATGCGCAACACGATGCTGATCTCCACCTTCGGCGTGTTTCTGCCGGTGTTTTTCCTGACTCAGAAAGGTGGCCTGGGCAATCACGGTCTGTGGCTGTCGTTCCTGGTGTTTATGGCCGCCCGGGCGCTCACCATGGCCTATGTCTATCGCCGCACAAACGCGGTCCCTCGGGGGATGCCGGGCCGTTGAGGCTCAGTCCGACGGCGCCGTAGCTGCAAGCGGCGATCTCACAGAATACGTGCGTACCGGACCAAGGCTCTGACGGCAGGTCAACAGGAGCAATTCCCGGAACAGCCGCTGGACCTCTTTGCTGCTGCCTGTCCCTCCTCGACTCTCGCCCTCTTGATTCTGGCCCTCTTGATTCTGGCCCTGATAGCTCCAGTCCAGGCAGATTGACGATGTCGCGGCATCGACAACCCTGAGCCTCGGTTGCCCCTCATCCAGCCAGGCGTAAATGTGAAAACCCATGATGTTGCCCCTGTGACGTCCGGTCGGGTCGTTCATTGGATTGCATACAACCCCTGAACGAACCTGTTGATATATCTTTATACGGAATGATAATCATTCGTATTAATAAAACAAGCCACAACCCTGCCCGGCTCGGCCCCGCTCCCTGCGGGAGGCGGCAACGCATTGTATTAAATAACATTTTTGTCCAGCCAGCCCAGGCAAACAAGACCGAGACCAATAACCGGTAGATGGGCTCCCGCGCCCGGGGAAGACAGGATAGAGTCCTCGTGACCCGCCAATAATCGATCAACAGTCGGAGGGAGACTCAATGCCGGTCATTCAGTGTGATATCCGCGCGGGACGGAGCCCGCAGCAAAAACAGGCCCTTGCCGAAGGGATCACCCGTGTCGTCCACGAGACGATCGGCGCGCCCGTCGAGTATATCTATGTATTGATCCGGGAGGAGTCCGGCGCTCATCACGTCAAGGGCGGGAAGGCCTTGCCCGAATACGCGCCGTAGCCGGGACGCCGCGGATATTGCGACAGCTGGCGGGGACGGCTTGCCTCGTCGGCCGGGACCGGCACACGGAGGAATCGAGTGTGGATATGCCCTAGAATGGGGCACGCTGTCGTGGCCGTCTGTTGCATCGGGACTCTTTGGAACCCGATCGCTCTGCTGGTTCGCGGGAGCGTCACCCGGTGCTCGCACCGCCTTTTTCTCAGCTCAGGAGTCCTCAGTGAAAATCCAGGCCAATTGTGTCGTTTCCATCCATTACAAGCTGACCAACGAGGCTGGTGAGGAGCTCGATTGCTCCGCTGGTCAGGACCCGCTGTCCTATCTGCACGGCACCAACAGCCTGATACCGGGGCTGGAATCGGCGCTGACCGGCCAGACGGCCGGCGACAAACTCCAGGTCACCGTGCAGCCGGGCGATGCGTACGGAGACGTCAATCCCGAATTGGTTCAGACCGTGCCGATCAGCGCATTCGACAGCCCGGAGAACGTCAAGGCAGGCGTGCAATTTCAGGCGCAGGGGCCAGATGGCCAGATGCAGCTGATCACGGTACAGGAGGTCACGGATGACGGGGTGACGATCAATGCCAACCATCCCCTGGCCGGTCAGGTCTTGCACTTCGACGTGACCATCGAAAACGTGCGCGAAGCCTCTGCCGAAGAGGTCGCCCACGGCCACGTCCATTGATCGTATGCGGAATCTGCTGACGGCAACGCCCGCTCCGATCCTCTGAAGACCCAAACAAAAAAACAACTTCCGAAGGAACATCGGCTATGGAACTCGTCGCTATTGTCACTGCGCTGGCACTGATCCAGTACCTGCTTATCGGCATGCTCGTGGGGCGTGCCCGGGTGCGGGGCGGGGTCCAGGCGCCCGCTACCAGTGGCGATCCGATTTTTGAGCGCTATTTCCGCGCGCATCAAAACACGCTGGAGCAGCTGATCCTGTTTGTGCCGTCGCTCTGGATATTCGCCTACTACGTCAGCGCACAAGTGGCCGCTGCTCTGGGCCTGGTCTTTATCATCGGGCGTCTGATCTTCGTGCGCGCTTATGTCGTGGACCCGCCCACGCGTGCAACCGGTTTCCTTATCGGCATAGTCCCGCTGATGGTGCTGTTGATCGGCAGCCTGCTCGGGCCGCTGATCGCCTGGCTGTAGGCACACGCACCGGCCCGAGCTGTTTGGCCATACCGCTGAACCGGGCGACGCGGTAGACTGCAACGCAAGACCTCGGATCGAGGCCCGACGCTGAACCCGGTCGTTGTGCCGTCCAGGCCGAACACCGTGACAGTGGCCTCGATGACGGGATGTTAGGGCTCGAGCCCACGTTGCAGGTCACCACGGAGAGCTATCGTGTTGCGCATTGCCTGCCTGTTAGTCATCTGCCTCATCCCCGGCGCCGTCGCGGCCGACGAGCCGGCCGCACCGATGGTCGTGGTGCAGAGCTTTGTCCGCGCGTATAACGATCACGACCTGGACGGTATGGTCAAGCTCCTCGCCGATGATGTGGCGTGGGCATCGGTCGAGGGTGACAAGGTTGTCACGGAGGCCGCCACCCGGGCCGAGTTGCTGAACAAGCTGGCGGTCTATTTCAAGCAATATCCCAACGCGCGCTCGGTTCTCGAACAGTCGTTCGTGTCTGGATCCTATGTCTCGGTACGTGAACGTGCATTCTGGAAACAGGACGGGAAAACGCTGTCGGCGACGGCGGTGGCGGTGTACGAGACCGCCAATGGGCTCATCACCCGTGCCTGGTATTATCCGGCCGCGGCGCAACCGTAGCAGGGATGCATGATCACGGTACTTGCATACGTTCCGATCATCCTCAGCCTGCTTCTGCTCTGCGCACACTTCTTCCGCTCCGGCGACATGCTGCTGCTCGCAGCTGTGGCGGCGCTTGTTCCGGCCCTGGCGATCCGCAAGGCCTGGCTGGCACGGACGGTTCAGTTCGCGCTGGTGTTTGGTGTGTTCGAGTGGCTGCGGACCGGGATGATTCTGGCCGCTGAACGCGTGCATGCGGGTGTGCCTTACCAGCGCATGCTATGGATACTCGGGGCGGTCGCCGCGGTCACGCTGATCTCTGCGTTGTTGTTCCAGACGCGCACGCTCGGCAACATCTATGGACTACGGCACAGCCATCGATACCAGGGAGACGCAGCATGAGTGGCCGGGTCATCTCCATCCACGTCGCCGAACAAGCCGGCGGCCCTGTGCGCGCGCTGGACACCGCGGAACTCACCGCGGGCCGGGGCATCGTGTCGGACCGACATTACTTCCGACCCGACATGGAACCAAAGCGTGAACTGACGCTGATCGAGAGCGAACAGATCGAGCACCTGAACCGGGGCGCCGGACTCGACCTGAGTCCGGAGGAATGCCGGCGCAACATCGTCACTCGCGGTATCCGGCTCAACGATCTGGTCGGCAGAGAGTTCCGGTTGGGGGCTGTCCGTCTGCGCGGCATGGAACTGTGCGAACCCTGTGCCTACCTCGCAGACCTGCTGCACCAGCAGGGTCGCCTGGGGGATCTCACGCGACCGGAATTGGTGGCGCGGCTGACTCACCGGGCCGGTCTTCGCGCCCGTGTCCTGGACGGTGGAATGCTGTCGGCCGGTGACCTCTTCGGTTCCGCCGACGACGGCGCCTGAGCCCATTTGCACCGTCCGGTCTGAACAAGTAAGACGATGCCGGCTCGCCAGGCGGCGGTTTCTCCGCTGCAACGCAAAAACCGTTGTGCCGCCGGGAGACAAAAATTTTCTCGGACGGCGGCCTCCGGATTGGGTAATATCTACCGTCGCAAGGGGGGTGTTGGATGGTCGGAATGCCGGCCGCAGCCTTCCTGAACGAGTCGTGCGTTCATTTTTTTGGGCGCCGTGAATGCACGGCCGTTGTCGATTCACGATGGCGCCGGATCCACGTCTCATGAATATCTATGTCGGCAATCTGCCATACAGCACCACGGATGCAGACCTCCAGGCCCTGTTCCAGGAATTCGGTTCGGTCCAGTCCGCCAAAGTAATCATTGACCGGGAGACCCAACGCTCGAAAGGCTTCGGCTTTGTCGAGATGGCGAGCTCGGATGAAGCCAACAAGGCGATCGAAGCACTCAACGGGAACGAGATGGGAGGCCGCCAGATCCGGGTGAACGAAGCCCGGCCGCGGACCGACAACTTCAGAGGACCCCGATAGCCTCCGCGACATGTACCGCGGCAGCAGCCCAAGGTCATGAATACCCTTGCGCCGGGTGGCAATCATGCCCCCGGCGTTTTTGTTGCCAGCCAAATACATTGTCCCGGACCGAGCAGATGTTGTTTTCGGTTCCCTTGATGGCGACACAGTAGAGCAACCGGCAGGCAGGGAGCGCCGATGCCGCAATCATCCTCATACGCATACGCAAAAGAAACAGGAGCGGCTTCAAGTGACCTGGATACATACGATCACCCCCGAACATGCCGATGGCCCGCTGGCTGATCTGTATCAACGCGTCCGCGGCCCTGACGGCAACGTGGACAACATCCTCGAGGCTCACAGCCTGCGCCCTCCCACGCTGGCGGGTCACATGAGCCTTTACAAGGCGGTCCTGCACCATCCGCAGAATCAGCTGGAGCCCTGGTTCCGTGAGGCACTGGGTGTACTGGTCAGCCACCTCAATCGCTGCGACTACTGCGTCGCCCACCATCAGGCCGGTATGCGGCGGCTGATCGGAGACGAGCCGCGCGCGGACACCATGTGCGAAGCCCTGGCTGGTGGTAGCTGGGGCGATGCATTCAGTTCGGCGGAACGGGCAGCGCTGGCTTATGCCAGATCCCTGACTGCCGAGCCCGCGTCGATCGATACGCTGGACATCGATGATCTGCGGACCGCGGGCTGGGATGACGGCCAGATACTGGAGATCAATCAGGTCACCGCGTATTTCTCTTACGCCAATCGCACCGTACTCGGCCTCGGCGTCGATACCGAGGGCGATCAGCTCGGGCTGGCTCCGGCCGGAGAGGACCCGGACGATTGGCGGCACGGCTGAACCCAGCGCCGCATCAGCACAATAGCTTCCCGCTCCGGAGCGGGAAGCCGCTCCGGCGATGGATACTGCTCGCACTCACCTCGATGCTTGGCGCCTGTGATGCACCCGATACCGCAGAGACACAGCCACCTCACAGCGGGCCCGATGTCTGGGCCGAGGCGCGACACCAAGGGGTGGATTTCCGCGCGACCGGCAACGAGCCCGGCTGGGTGCTGGAAATCCGCGGCGGCGAGTCCATCGTATTGATCGCG
>JBATKC010000242.1:0-3404 GCA_049669065.1 Gammaproteobacteria bacterium | reverse complement strand
GCCCTGCGGGCCGGCCGCCGCGCCGATCGAGGCGACGATGGCAGAAAGCTCAAAAGCTCCGGTCGTATTCCAGCCCTGGCGTGACCCCAACGAGACGCCCTATGTCAGCATAGAACGCGTCACCAAGAAATTTGGCGATTTCGTCGCCGTCTACGAGCTGTCGCTCGATATCTACCGCAAGGAACTGTTCTGTCTGCTCGGCGCCTCGGGCTGTGGCAAGAGCACCTTGCTGCGGATGCTGGCCGGTTTCGAACAGCCGACCAGCGGCCGCATCCTGATCGACGGCATGGATATGGCGGACATCCCGCCCTATGAGCGGCCGGTCAACATGATGTTCCAGTCTTACGCGCTGTTCCCGCATATGAACGTGGAGCAGAACGTCGCGTTCGGCCTGAAACAGGAGAAACTGCCCGGGTCGGTCGTGCGCGAACGTACCCAGGAGATGCTGGCGCTGGTCAAGCTCGACACGTTTGCCAAGCGCAAGCCGCACCAGCTCTCGGGAGGTCAGCGTCAGCGCGTGGCCCTCGCCCGCAGTCTGGTCAAGAAACCCAAACTGCTGTTGCTCGACGAACCGCTGGCGGCGCTGGATAAGAAATTGCGCGAGCACACCCAGTTCGAGCTGATGAATATCCAGGACCAGGTGGGCGTCACCTTTATCGTCGTCACCCATGATCAGCAGGAAGCGATGACGCTGTCCACGCGTATCGGGGTCATGGACGAGGGCGAACTGATCCAGGTAGGCACGCCGACCGATATCTACGAGTTCCCGCAGAGCCGCTACGTCGCCGACTTTATCGGCTCGGTCAACATCTTCGCCGGCAAGATGATCGTCGACGAACCGGACCATGTTGTCATCCACTCCCGGGAAGCCGGCATCGATGTCTTCGTCAATCACGGCGTCAGCGCCGGTCCGGACGCAGACGTGTGGGCGGCGATCCGGCCAGAAAAGATTCATATCTCGCGCGAGGATCCGGCCAGGGAGCAGAATTGCGTCCGCGGCATCGTGGACGAGGTTGCCTATATGGGTGATTTCTCGACTTATCTGGTCAAGCTCGAGACCGGCAAGATCGTCCGTATCACCCAACCGAATCTGCTCCGTGGCAACCCGGAACGCATCCTCTGGGATGAACCGGTTTATATCTACTGGGATGCCTCCAGCCCGGTGGTGGTGACCAAGTGAGTACCCGCGGCACGCCTGCGCTGACCAAGGGTGTCACCCGCACTGCCAGCACCGCGGTCAAACGCATGAGCGGGTTCGGCCTGGACGAGGTCTGGAACGGATTGCGGCGCCGATTCAAGGGTCTCGGTCGCACCAGCGTGATCGGCATCCCGTATCTGTGGCTGCTGGCGTTTTTCCTGATTCCGTTTGTGATCGTGCTTAAAATCTCGCTGGCCGAGACCGAGATCGCGCAGCCGCCCTATACCTCGTTGTGGTACTGGGTCGAGCATAAATATCTCAATATCCGCCTGAATCTGGGCAACTACCAGTATCTGCTCCAGGACTCGCTCTACTGGACGGCTTATCTCAACTCGGTAAAGATCGCCGCCGTTTCCACCGTGTTCTGCCTGCTGATCGGTTATCCCATCGCATACGGCATCGCGCGGGCACGGCCAGACCGCCGCATCCTGCTGCTGATGCTGGTGATCCTGCCGTTCTGGACCTCGTTCCTGATCCGGGTTTATGCCTGGATAGGCATCCTCAAAACCAACGGCCTGATCAACAACGCGCTGATGGCGCTGGGGATCATCGACACACCGCTGGTGCTGATGCAGACGGACTTCGCGGTCTATCTGGGTATCGTCTATTCCTATCTGCCATTTATGATCCTGCCGCTCTACGCCAACCTGGAGAAGCTCGATCTGACGCTGCTGGAAGCCGCAGCCGACCTGGGCTGCCGGCCATCCAAGGCGTTTTTCCGCGTCACGCTGCCCTTGTCGATGCCCGGCATCCTGGCTGGCTCTATGCTGGTGTTCATACCCGCGGTCGGTGAGTTCGTGATCCCGGCGTTGCTGGGTGGGCCAGACACGCTGATGATCGGCCGGGTCCTGTGGGACGAGTTTTTCGCCAATCGGGATTGGCCGGTCGCTTCAGCAGTCGCGATCGCCCTGCTCCTGCTGCTGGTTATCCCGATCGTGCTGTTCCAGTACAACCAGTCGCGCGCGGCAGAGGCGAAATCGTGAACCGTCGGAGTATCTTCGTCCCGACGGCCATGGTGCTGGGCTTTGTGTTCCTCTATGCGCCAATCGTCTCGCTGATCGTGTTCTCGTTCAACAAGTCCAAGCTGGTTACGGTCTGGGCGGGTTTTTCGACCCAATGGTACGGTGCGCTGTTGCAGAACGACCAGATCCTGCAGGCCGCCTGGATCAGCCTGCGGATCGCGACGCTGAACGCGACTGCAGCGGTAGTGCTAGGTACCATCGCCGGCTTCGTGATCGCCCGGTTCCGACGGTTCCGCGGCCGCACGCTGTTCACCGGCATGGTGATGGCGCCGCTGGTCATGCCCGAGGTCATTACCGGCCTGTCGCTGCTATTGCTGTTCGTAGCCATGGAAGCGGCGTTCGGCTGGCCTGCGGGGCGCGGCTTCCTGACCATCACCATCGCCCACATCACGTTCTCGATGGCCTATGTGGCGGTGATCATCCAGTCGCGCCTCACCGACATGGACGAATCGATCGAAGAGGCGGCGCTGGACCTGGGCGCACGACCGGCGAAGATCTTTTTTCAGATCACGCTGCCGATCATCGCCCCTGCGCTGGTGGCTGGATGGCTGCTGTCGTTCACGCTGTCGCTGGACGATCTGGTGATCGCCAGCTTCGTCTCCGGCCCGGGCTCCAGCACGCTGCCGATGGTGATCTT
This sequence comes from Gammaproteobacteria bacterium, assembly GCA_049669065.1. Classification (GTDB taxonomy): domain Bacteria; phylum Pseudomonadota; class Gammaproteobacteria; order Steroidobacterales; family XN24; genus CAMYOC01. The sequence goes on along the minus strand of JBATKC010000242.1, from coordinate 547 downwards.
CTCCAAGGTCCGGCTCGGCGTCAGTCCGGAGATCAACGCCCTGGCCACAATCCTGGTGGCCTTGGTGGCGATCGGCACGATCATCACCGGCATCTTCCTTGCCCGCCAGCGTCGCGCGCGCGAAAGGGATATGCAGATGGCCAAGGCAGAGATCGTGGTCTAGGCCCCGGCCGATGGCGCCGGGCGCCAGCAGCGCTGGTATCGGCAACACGTTCCGCCGGTGCGACCCGCTGCATGCGCCATGTCGACGGTCCCGTGATCGCGCAGGAGCGATCCGGTCATGGGCCGGCTCATATCCGACGCCGCGGTTGCTGCTGAGCCTCGCAAAAATGCTTGACAGCCCTCAACCGCGTTGTATTTTCGGAATGTGTTCAGACTACGGGACGGCCCGGATCATATCGCTGCCGATAGCCGCGTCTATCAGGGGCCGAGGTCCAATGCGGAGACACCATATGGGCGGAACACCGACTGTGCCACCGGAGCCATCCGGTGACGACGAAGACTTCGACGACTTCGATGACGACGACTTCGATCCGGACGACTTCCC
>JBATKC010000241.1:0-5004 GCA_049669065.1 Gammaproteobacteria bacterium | reverse complement strand
GGCCAATGAGGTCATGGATGCGCTGCCCTGTGAGCAGTTCCGGATCGGCGGGGACGGCATCGAATACCTGGGTGTCGGCTGCCGGGACGGCGGCTTCGTCTGGCAGCGCCTGCCGCCGGATGCGGCGCTGCTGGACCAGCAGACACGGATCGCCGATGCACTTGGCCAGGCGCTGCCTGCGGGGTTCAGCTCGGAGTGGCGGCCGATGCTCGAGCCCTGGTTTGCCGGCATTGCCAATGCGCTGGAGCAGGGCTTGTTGCTGCTGGTGGACTACGGTTTGCCCCGGACCCAGCTCTATCATCCCGAGCGCAGTGACGGCACGCTGATCTGCCATTATCGGCACCGGGCCCATGATGATCCCTTCCTGTGGCCTGGGCTGCAGGACATCACCGCCTGGGTCGACTTTACGGCGCTGGCGGAAGCTGCCCAACAACATGGTCTACTGCTGGATGGGTTCACCACCCAGGCGGCGTTCCTGATCGCGTCGGGTCTGGAACGGATGCTTGACCACGACGCCGCGGCAGACCCGCGTCGGCGCATGGAGCAGGGGCGCCAGATTCGCTGGCTGACCCTCCCGGGCGAGATGGGCGAGGGTTTCAAGGTCGCCGGGTTCAGCCGCGGGTGGGCCGGCGAATGTCCGGGCTTGACCGGTGACGATCTTTCGGGCTCCCTGTAGCACCCATATGGATCTGATTCACGCTGTCTGGCTCGCTGTGCTGCAGGGCTTCACTGAATTCCTGCCGATCTCGAGCTCCGGTCATCTGGTGCTGGTGCCGCGATTCCTCGGCTGGCCCGACCAGGGACTGGCCTTCGATGTTGCCGTGCATCTGGGGACGCTCACCGCGGTCGTCATATATTTTCGTCGCGAACTGCTAAGCATGACCCGTGCCTGGTTCAAGGCCGTCGCCGGTGGACCGTCGACGGCAGACTCTCGACTTGCATGGGCGGTTATCTGGGGCACGGCGCCGGTGGCCATCATCGGCTTTCTTTTGGCCGATATGGCGGAGACAGCGATGCGTTCGCCGCTGCTCGTGGCCTCGACTACAGCCGGATTCGGGGTCTTGTTGTGGCTGGCCGATGTCCGCGGTCGCCGCAATCGGAATGAGTATTCGCTTGGCTGGTCGGATGTGTTGATCGTCGGTTTGTCGCAGGCCCTGGCACTGGTGCCAGGCACCTCGCGTTCCGGTATCACGATGACCGCAGGCCTGCTGCTCGGGCTGGATCGTGAGGCCGCGGCGCGCTTTTCCTTTCTGCTCGCGGTGCCGGTGATCCTGGCCGCCTCGGCGCTGGAGACCTTCCGTCTGCTGCAGGCGCCGGTGTCGCCAGACTGGCTGGCGATGGGCGTCGGCATGCTGGTATCGGCCGTGGTGGCCTTTCTGACCATCCGTTATTTTCTGCGCTTTCTTGGCCGGATCGGGATGTGGCCGTTCGCCGTCTACCGTCTGCTGGTCGCCGCGCTGATCGTCTACGCTTTCGGCTGATCTGCTGTTTGGGCATCGTGGCGACGCTGCGCGGCGATGGCCTGCAGTCGATCCTCGCGCAGCCGGCGGCCGATTTCCTCGCCGGACAGGTTCTTACCCCGTGCTGGCTGTACCGCGGCCGCTGCGCCCAGGGCATCGCGCAGCATCCTCGCCTGGGGATAGGCGCGTTGCTCAAAGCCGGTGCGGCCCCGCAGATCCGCCTCGCACGCGATCAGGAACGCCTCGAACCGTTCAGGCCGCCGGAACGCGTCCAGTCGCTGCAACAGATCCAGCACGGTGCCGGCGCGGAGCTCAGCCGCGCGATGGGCCAGGCAGTGATAGCGGGATACCAGCATCGCCAGATCCCGATAGCTAGTCGGTATGCGCAGCCGCTCGGCCATCTCACCGATGATCCGCGCGCCCCGCTCGCCATGACCGTGATGGGCCGGCAGCAAGCGTGCCGGCGTGGTGGCTTTGCCCAGGTCATGGACCAGCGCGGCGAACCGGATCTCCCTGTCTGAACTCAGACCCGCCGCCTGCTCCAGCACCATCAGCGTGTGCACGCCGGTATCGATTTCCGGGTGCCAGCGCTCAGGTTGTGGCACGCCAAACAGATGGTCGATTTCCGGGAATATCCGGGCCAGCGCGCCACACTCCCGCAGCACCGTGAAAAAGGCTGATGGCCGTACTTCCCCTAGTGCGCGATCGGTCTCCTGCCACACGCGCTCGGGGACCAGTGCGTCGACCTCGCCGGCTGCCACCATCTCCCTCATCAGTACCAGGGTCTCTGGCGCAACCTCGAATCCATCGTCGGCCAGGCGCGCCGCGAAACGCGCGACCCGCAGGATACGCACCGGATCTTCGGCGAAGGCCGGTGACACATGCCGCAGCAGCCGCTGCTCCAGGTCGGCACGTCCGCCGTATGGATCGATCACCTGGCCGTCGCCGTCCCGCGCCATCGCATTAATCGTCAGATCCCGGCGTCGCAGGTCTTCTTCCAGGGTCACTTCCGGGGCGGCGTGGACGACAAAGCCACGGTAGCCCGGCGCGGTCTTGCGCTCGGTGCGTGCCAGCGCGTATTCCTCGTTGCTGTCCGGATGCAGGAATACCGGGAAATCCCGGCCTACGGGACGATAGCCGAGCCCGGTCATGGTCTCGGGGCTGGCCCCGACGACGACCCAGTCCCGCTCTTTGGGTTCGCGCCCAAGGAGTTCATCGCGCACCGCGCCGCCGACCAGAAAAATCTCCATGACGCAATTCTAACGCGGCGGCCGCGTCGGACGCCGTGATAATGTTGCGCTCGTGCGTGCGCTGCTATCCATCGTGATGTTGTCCGCTGTGGCCAGTTGTCTGGGCTGCGGCGGTTTTTATGGGCAGGCAGTCAGCGGCCATCTGGATCTGATGTCCAAACGGGAGCCGATCGACGAGTTGCTGCTGGATCCGGGCACCGACGATGCGTTGCGCAGGCGACTCGAACTGGTCCAGAAGGCACGCAGATTCGCGTCTATCGAGCTCGCGCTGCCGAACAACAACAGCTACACCACCTATGTCGCTCTGGACCGGGATTACGTGGTCTGGAACGTGTTCGCGGCGCCGGAATTTTCGATCGAGCCGAAACAGTGGTGCTTCCCGGTTGCGGGCTGTGTGGTCTACCGGGGTTATTTCGCTGAGCAACGCGCGGACGCCTATGCCGCGAAACTCGCGGCCAGGGGCTGGGATGTCCATGTCGGCGGGGCCGCGGCTTACTCGACGCTGGGCCGCTTCGACGATCCGGTGTTGAGCACCATGATGGTCTGGGACGACAGTCAGCTGGTGGCGATCCTGTTCCACGAACTGGCCCATCAACGGCTCTATGTCAAAGACGATTCTGCATTCAACGAGGGTTTCGCCACCGCGGTCGAGGTACTGGGCATGGAGCGGTGGTTCGCGACCCGCGGCGATCTGGCAGGGCTGGCCGCCTATACGGCCGGGCGCGAGCGTGCACGCGCCTTCAATCTGTTGTTGACTGACACCCGCGAGCGTTTGGCCGAGCTGTATCGCAGTGACCAGGATCCGGTGCGGATGCGGCAGTCAAAAGCCGATGAATTCGCTGCCCTCCGCGACCGCTATCAGTCGCTCAAACGCAGCTGGGAGGGTTACAGCGGGTTTGACCGCTGGTTCGAGACGCCGTTGAACAATGCGCGGCTGATCCCGGTCTCCACCTACGGCCGCCTGGTTCCCGCATTCCGCGCCTTGTTCAGGGAGCAGGGCGAAGACTTCCGCGCATTCTTTGTCGCGTGTGACGAACTGGCGGCCGCTGACCCGGAGCAGCGGCAATCCGAGCTGGAGGCGCGGCTCGCGATCGCCCCCGAACCGCCGTCATCTCAGGCTTCGGACCCGGGCGCCGGATAACGCTCAGGCTGGCGAGCAAAGATCCGGCGCAGAGTGGGCTCCAGCGCGGTCGGCCGCACGCCCAGCTCACGCAGTCCTGGCGCCGAGCTGTCGCAGATGCTGTGGACTGACAGAGTAAGGTAGTTGTCGGTCGAGAACGGCTTGCTGGGGAGAAAATCCAGCAGCCGGGACTGCAACTTCGCGGTGCTCGATGAGAGCGGGACGATGAGTCCCGGCTTGCCCGAGGCCTGGATCACCAGCTGCGCCAGCTCTCGCATCGAGAAAACCCGTGGCCCGCATAACTGGTAGGTCTTGCCGATGGCTGCCCGGCTGCGTAATACGCGCAGCGCTGCCTCCGCGACGTCGCCGACGAACACCGGCGCCAGGCGGGCGTTAGCGCGAGCCAGCGGCACCACCCACATGCGGCTCACCAACCGCGCCAGCCGGCTGATGAACCTGTCTTGCGGACCGAACACCACCGAGGGCTGCATGATGCTCCAGTCGAGCGCGCTTTCCCGCACGATCTGCTCGGCTTCACCCTTGGTGCGCAAGAAGTGGCTCGGACCTTCCGCGTCGGCCTTGAGCGCGCTGAACTGGATCAGACGCCTGACGCCGGCCGCCTCGCAGGCCGCTACGAGCTGCTGCGCGAAATCGACGTGAGCACGGTGAAAACCGCTGCCGTCGCGACCACGCTCGTTGGCGATCCCGACCAGATTGACGACGGCCTGACAGCCACCGATCAGTGTGCTCAACGCGGCCCCATCGTAAGGGTCACCCTCCACCAGCCGCAGGGTAGGCAACACCAGCAGATCGCGATGCCGCGCGCGGGAGCGGGTCAGTACCGTGACATCGTGACCGGCACGCACCAGACGGGCACACAGGTGCCTGCCGATGAAGCCGGTCCCGCCCAATACGACGATGGAAAGCCGGGGGAGAGTCTTGCGCATGGGTCGCTTGTCAGGTTGCCGGAGCCACCAGGTGGCGGGGGCAGGATTATAGTTCAGCTGGCGTCTTCGCGACGGTGTCCTGACCCGGATCCGCCAGCACTGGCGGCATGCGGCCGGAAAGCGGGCGCGGCTCGCCGTTCATGCGCCAGTCGAAGACGACGTCGCTGGCCAGCACACGGCGGACGTATCTGCGGGTCTCGCGAAACGGGATGGAGTCTATCCAGACA
>JBATKC010000240.1:0-3452 GCA_049669065.1 Gammaproteobacteria bacterium | reverse complement strand
GACCTACGAGGAGCGCGTAGCCTCTGCACGCAATATGGCGTCGCAAAACCCGGATCGGGTGGCTCAGATCGTGCGCGAATGGGTGGCCGCCGATGGCTGAGGACAATAAGGTCACTGGCACCGAACGCGCGGCCATCCTGCTGATGTCGCTGGGCGAGCAGGAGGCGGCGGCGGTGCTGCAGAAGATGGGCATGCGCGAAGTGCAGAAGCTGAGCCGCGTGATGGCGTCAATGCGGCGGGTCAACCGCGTCCATGCCGAAGCGGTGCTCGAGCATTTCACCAGTAACTCGGACACTGAGATCGATCTTGGTGGCGGCAGTCCCGATTATCTGCGCAAGGTCCTGAGCAGTTCGGTAGGGGCCGAGAAGGCCGGCAACATCATCGAGCGCGTGGTCAGTGACAACGAACCCAAGGGTCTCGAGTCGCTGCAGCTGATGGAAGCGCGCGAGGTGACCGAGATGATCCGCAACGAACATCCGCAGATCATCGCCATCGTCATGGCACGTCTCGAGCAGGAGCAGGCTGCTCAGGTGCTGTCGCAGCTGCCGCCCGGTCTCGCGACCGATGTAGTGACCCGGATCGCGCGTCTCCAGGAGGTGCCGCAATCGGCGCTCGAGGAACTGGACGAGATCGTCGAACAGCAGTTCTCACGATCAAGCAATTTCAAGGCCGCCACTATCGGTGGTACACGCACGGCGGCCGAGATTCTCAATCTGGTCGACTCGCGTTTTGAGAGCGAGATCATGACCGCGCTGGAAAAGGAAGACTCGACGCTGAGTCAGGAAATCCAGGACCAGATGTTCGTGTTCGAGAACCTGATGGATGTCGATGACCGCGGCATCCAGGCATTGGTGCGGGAGATCACCGGCGATACGCTGGTGCTCGCGCTGAAGGGCGCTGATTCCGAGATGCGGGAGAAGATCTTCCGCAACATGTCCAAACGCGCTTCGGAGATCCTCGAGTCCGACCTCGAGGCCAAAGGTCCGGTAAAGCTGAGCGAGGTCGAGGAGGCGCAGAAGGAGATCGTCTACACGGCCAGGCGTCTGGCCGACGAGGGCTCGCTGATCCTCGGCAAGGGCGGCGAGGAATATGTCTAGGATTATCCCGCAATCCGCAGCCGGGAATTGTCAACGCTGGCAGGCGCCTTGTGTGGACAACGGCGGTGTGACCGATGACGCGTCCGGGAGCGGCGGTCATCTGATGACCCGTGAAGACCGCGACGCGCTGCAGGCCCGTATCCGGGATGAGAATCACGAACTCGGACGCGCGGAGGGTCTGGCAGCCGGCGCCGCCGAAGTCGGCGAGCGCGTGGCCCGGCTGGACGCCGCACTGAATGCGCTGGCAAAGCCCTTCGAGGAGCTTGATCAGACCGTCGAAGAACAGTTGCTGATGCTGGTGCGGACGCTGACGCGTCACCTGGTTCGCCGCGAGATGCGGATGGATCCGACCCAGGTGATCGGCATCATCCGCGAGGCGATCCGCACGCTGCCGGCTGCCGCGCGGGAGATCCATGTGCATCTGCATCCCGAGGACGCCGCAGTGGTGCGGGATTGTCTGGGTGCCGAGATAGCAGAACGCGCCTGGCGTCTGGAAGATGATCCGGTGATGGAGCGTGGCAGCTGTCGCGTGGTGGGTGGCAATTCAGAGGTTGACGCTCAGCTGGAGCAACGCCTGGGCCGCCTGATCGCCGACATGCTGGGCAGCGAGCGCGCGGCCGATGAATGACGCCACCCACGACTTTGCCTGCGGTCGCCGCTGGGCCGATCGCATCGGCGCGCTGAGTCACCAGGTCAGTGGAAGCGGGCTGGTCACGCAGGGACGCCTGGACCGTATGGTCGGCATGACGCTTGAAGCCGTAGGCTGCGAGGCCGCAGTCGGTGCTCGCTGCCTTATCGATGGTGCCGAGGGTAGCCAGGTAGAGGCGGAGGTCGTGGGTTTCTCCGGCGAGCGATTGTTTTTGATGCCGACCGCAGATGTCACCGGTTTGACCCCGGGCGCGCCGGTGGTCCCGACGCGGAGAGTGTCTGAGGCTCGGGTGGGTGAGGCGTTGTTGGGGCGGGTCATCGATGGCGCCGGGCGAGCCCTGGACGGAATGCCAGCGCCGGTCTGCGATCGCCGCGTGCGTCTCGCGGGCCGTCCGATCAATCCCCTGAGCCGACAGGCGATCCGCAGACCGCTGGATGTGGGTGTGCGTTCCATCAACGCGCTGCTGACCGCTGGTAGCGGTCAGCGGCTGGGGCTGTTCGCCGGCAGCGGCGTAGGCAAGAGCAGTCTGCTGGGCATGATGACGCGATATACCGAGGCAGATGTGATCGTGGTCGGTCTGATCGGTGAACGCGGCCGTGAGGTGCAGGAGTTTGTCCACGACACGCTCGGCCCCGACAGCCTGCGGCGTTCGGTCATCGTCGCCAGTCCCGCAGATTGTTCTCCGCTGATGCGTCTGCACGGCGCCTGGCTTGCCACCTCCGTGGCCGAGTACTTCCGCGATCGCGGTTCCCGGGTGCTGCTGCTGATGGATTCGTTGACCCGCTTCGCTCAGGCCCAGCGCGAGATCGCGCTGGCCATCGGCGAGCCGCCGGCGACCAAGGGCTACCCACCCTCGGTGTTTGCCCGGTTGCCGCAGCTGGTGGAGCGTGCTGGCAATGGCGGTGACGGTACCGGTTCGATCACGGCCTTTTACACGGTGCTGGCAGAGGGTGACGACCAGAACGACCCGGTGGCGGACGCGGCCCGCGCGATACTCGACGGCCATCTGGTCTTGTCGCGGGAGCTGGCCGAGGGTGGCGTCTATCCGGCAATCGATATAGAGGCTTCGGTCAGCCGCGCCATGAACCAGGTGGTTACGCCGGCTCACGCAGCCGCCGCCCAGCAACTGCGGCAAATCTATGCGACCTATCGACAGCACCGGGACCTGATTACGGTCGGTGCCTATAAACGTGGCACCGATCCGGAGCTGGACCGGGCGGTGGCCTTGTGGCCGCGGGTCAAGGCGTTCCTGTCCCAGGGCATGCACGAGCCGGTCTCGCTGGCCGAAAGCATCCGCGCGATGGAGGCGCTGGTGGCGCTGCCCGCGCCGGAACAGGAGCAGGAGATCATGAATCATGCGGCGGGTTAAGCGTGTCGAGGCGGTGATCGATGTGGTCGGCCGCAGCGAGCGCGAGTTGGCCCGCGAGCTGGCGCAGGCCAGAAAGCAGCTTGAGCTTGAGCAATCAAAGCTGGTGCGTCTGCGGGGTTATATGGAGGATTATCGGGCCCGGCAGCTAGGCCGGACCGGCGCCATAAAACCCGCCTTGTTGCGTGAGAATATCGGCTTCCAAAAACGCCTGAGCGAGGCGGTAAGACAGCAGCGCCAGCAGCTTGCGATGGCCCAGGCGAAGATCGACGCGCTGGTGGCGAGCTGGAGAGAGACCCGGACCCGGGTCAGCGCGCTTGAACGCGCAGCGGGGCGGCTG
>JBATKC010000239.1:0-1815 GCA_049669065.1 Gammaproteobacteria bacterium | reverse complement strand
TGGCGATGATCAGTACATTGATCTTGCGCCCGGTATCGGGGGCGATCGACTGGCTGCGATCGATCTCCTTCTCTTTCTTTAATCCCTCCGGGGTCATCTCATAAACCCAGGAGAAGACCAGCGCCGGGACGAAAAACAGGATGAGCAGGCCGAGCACGAAGCCGAACGCCCAGTCCGGGGCGCCCAGGTTCGGGAACAGCACGTCGGCGACCTGCAGGATCAGCCACGAGGCGACGATATAGAGGACCGCCACCTTGACGACGTTGCGACGATTGAGTTCTTCGAAAAAGGACATATCCGCGGCTTCTGCCTCTCCCCGTGCGGATACGATCATGAAGGAAAGGACCGCTTTGTCAACGCGGTGGCGGTCCGGCACCAGCGAGACGGCCCCGGTTGGAAAGGCCAGTGGAGGACAGTGGTCTGAACCCTGAGGCTTTCCCGTCCCTTTTCCAAACCGACGCCCTTCAATGGGCCCGCTGCGGCAATCTACGACCACTGCTTCTGGGATCAGGCGAATTGCTGTTCATGGGCCTGCTTTACCGAAGGGAAGCGGGTGCCGGATCTGCATGCAAAATTTTGATCCGGCGGTTCATTACGACCGAAATACGGCCGGCAACCAACGAATTGAAATGTCGATACACACGCGGGTTTTGCCGTCTGCCTCGGACCTCATGGACGACGGTAACGTGAAGCAGCCGGACACCGACATTGGCGCGACGGAGTCTGTTGCGACCCGGGAGTGAGCGCGCCCGGGCAGCCAGAACACGTCATGCAATTCAACGTCATCGGTCGCATTGAAAAACAACAGACCTTCGCGACCGGCAAGGCGATACGTGAGCTTCCCCGGCGGCGCAAAATTTATGGCAGGGGAAGTTGGCGCAAGCGTAAGGGTATTGCGCGGATTGGTCTTGAGGACGGTTCGGTCCGCCTGCTCGAGGTGATAGCCGTCGCAGGCCACGATACGCCCCAACACCCCTTGTAGTGCCGCGGGCATCGGGGCCGGGCCTGGCACAAAGCGCAGGATCCCTGTTAACGTCGGCGCTCCGCCGGCCGGCGAATCTGGACAGGAACACTCAATTTGACCGCCAAGAATCTGCTCGACAGCACCAACGGTCGGTTCCTGACCTTTGGCATCCTGTACATCTCCGAAGGCATACCTGTTGGCTTCACCTCGACGGCCATGGTGGCCTTCATGCGTCAGCAAGGCGTACCGCTGGACCAGATCGGTGCCTTCGTCGGGGCCATGTTTCTGCCCTGGGCTTTCAAGTGGGCGTGGGCGCCGCTGATCGACCTGATCAAGCTGCCCCGACTGGGCGGCCGCAAGGCGTGGATACTGTTTTGCACCAGCATGATGATCGTCACCCTCGGTATCGTGGCCAAGATCGACTTTGTGGCGAATTTTGATCTGTTGCTGGCCATGATCGTGGTCAACAACATTTTCTGCGCGACCCAGGACGTGGCTATCGATTCGCTGGCCGTGCACGCGCTCAAGGAAGACGAACGGGGCCGGGGCAACGGATTCATGTTTGGGGGCCAGTATCTGGGCATCGGCCTGGGTGGCGGCGCCGCCATCTGGGTCTTCGGGCAATACGGTTTTGATGTGACGCTGGCTTACATCGGCGGGATGATGGCGCTCAACCTGCTGTTCGTCGTGTTCTTCGTGCGCGACCCCTACGCGAATCCGTCAGCGCCCAGGGAGAGCGACGTCTTTAATAAGCTGGTGACGAACATGATCTCGTTCGTCAAGGTCACCTATGACAGCTTCTGGCGATCCGGCCGGGGGCCCATGGTCGGCGTGGCCTTCTCCTTGCTGCC
>JBATKC010000238.1:0-4855 GCA_049669065.1 Gammaproteobacteria bacterium | reverse complement strand
ATCGTCACCACAGCCGCCGGCGAGGTCGTGCGCGATCCGGCTCAGGTCAGCGGCGGCAGTCCGATCGGCGTGCGCGTTGCACGCGGCCGGTTTGGCGCCGTGGTCGAGGACGAGGATCAGTCCTGATCAAAAAAGCGCGAGATCGGCGGGCGGAAACGATCCATATCGACGAGGAAGGAATCATGGCCCTGTAGTGAAGGCAGGACCACGAATTCGACCTCCCGGTCCGGATGGTGAAGGCACTCGACCAGTTCTTCCTGCTGATGCAGCGGGAACAGGAAGTCAGTCTCGGCACCGATCACCATCGCCCGCTCGACCGTGGACTTGCCCAGTTCGGTAGCCACGCAACCGCTGTGCTCGCCGACGTCGAACAGATCCATGGCGCGGGACAGATACAGGTAACAGTTCGGGTCGAACTGGCCGACAAACTTGTTGGCGTGGAATTCGAGGTATGACTCGATCTCGAAGTCGATGCCGAACAGGTCACCCGGGACGTGCTCGGCCGACACGCGCTCGCGGCCAAAACGCCGCAGCCATTCTTCGCCCGATCGATAGGTAATCATACCCAGCTTGCGCGCCAACCGCATGCCGCGGACCGGTGGTTTGCCGACGTCGTAACGACCGTGGTGCCACTCTGGATCGGAGCGGATAATCTCCCGCTGCAGCGATCTCAGCGCGATGGCGAATGGTTCAGCCCGGGCGGCCGAAGAGATCGTGACCAGGCCGCGGGCAGCGTGGGGGAACAGGGTGCAGAATGCCAGCGCCGTCATACCACCCATGGAGGCCCCGACCACCGTGTGCAGCCGTTCGATACCCAGCGCCTTGATCACCTCGAAACCGGCGCTGGCGATGTCCTCGATGCTCAGCACCGGAAACTCGAGCCGGTAGGCTTCGCCGGTGCGGGAATCCACCGAGGCCGGGCCGGTGGAACCATAGCAGCTGCCCAGGGAATTTACGCAGACGACGAAATAGCGTCGGGTGTCGATCGGGCGCCCCGGGCCCAGCATCTCCTCCCACCAGCCCGGCGAGGCGTCCTCGCCCGATGAGGCAGCGTGGGCCGACGGCGACAGACCCGTGAACAGCAGTACCGCGTTGTCGTGTTCGCGGTTCAATTCACCCCAGGTCTCATAGGCCAGATCCACCCGCGGCAGGCTGCCGCCCCGATGCATCAGGAACTCCGACTCGAGATGGAAAAATTTTCGCGCCGAGTGCGTGGTCATAGGGCTCCCCTCAGGCGGACAGACATTGTGTCCAATGGGGGCCGCAATTGCCAGTGACACTAGCGCTTGCCGCGCTTGACATGCTTTCTCAACCGACTCCGCTTGCGCTCCTGTCGCGGGGTCAGCTTGTTGCGCCGGCCGGCATAAGGATTCTCGCCGGACTTCAACTCCAGCCGCACCGGTGTGCCCTGGAGATCAAACGCCTTACGGAACGTGTTGACCAGATAGCGGCGGTAGGTCGCCGGCAGACGCTCGGTCTGGCTGCCGTGGATAACGATGAGCGGCGGGTTGCGTCCGCCCTGGTGAGCGTAACGCAGCCGGATCCTGCGGCCGCGGATCATCGGTGGCTGATGGGCCACCATCGCCTCCTCCAGCACCCGGGTCAGCGCGGGCGTAGGCAGATCCCGCAGCGCAGCGGCCTCGGCCAGATTGACCGATCCGAACAGATCGCCGACGCCGCTGCCATGCAAGGCCGAAATGAAATGGATGCGGGCGAAATCCAGGAACGGCAGCTTGAGATCGATCTCGCGGCGCACCCGGTCGCGCTGATCTCCCGACAGACCGTCCCACTTGTTGACCGCGATCACCATCGCGCGGCCGCGCTCGACAGCAAGACCAAGCAGGCTGGCGTCCTGATCGGTGACCCCCTCGCTGGCATCCAGCACCGCGATCACGACATTAGATCCGTCGATCGCTTGCAGCGCCTTGATGATGCTGAATTTCTCGACCGCCTCGTGGACACTGCGGCGGCGCCGGATGCCGGCCGTGTCGATCAGCTGGTAGCGATGGCCGTCACGCTCGAAGGGTACCGCGATGCTGTCTCGGGTCGTGCCCGGCTGATCAAACGCCACCAGGCGATCTTCGCCGATCATCCGATTGATCAAGGTCGACTTGCCGACATTCGGCCGCCCGATCACCGCAACCCGCGTACGGTCCCGGTCGGCCTCCTCTGCGGCGAAGTCGGGCTCGGCCGGGAATGTAGACAAAACAGCGTCCATCAACGCGGTGACGTTATCGCCATGCGCTGACGAGATAACCGCAGGTTCGCCAAAACCGAGACCGAAGAAATCCGCGGCCGCGATCCCCGCCTCCAGTCCTTCGGCCTTGTTGACCACCAGCCGCACGGAGCAGTTGCGTCGCCGCAGCAGCTCCGCTACCTGCTCGTCAGCCGCAGTGATGCCGTCGCGAGCGTCGACCATAAACAGCACGACATCCGATTCATCCAGCGCCAGCAGAGTCTGTTTCGCCATCAGCCCGTCGATGCCGTCCGCATCGCCGCTGAGCCCGCCGGTGTCGACCGCCAGGTAGGGCACGGGGCCTCGCCGCCCAAAACCGTAGCGGCGGTCCCGGGTCAGGCCGGGCATGTCCGCCACCAACGCGTCCCTGGTCCGGGTCAGCAGATTGAAAAGCGTGGACTTGCCCACGTTGGGCCGGCCCACCAATGCCACCACGGGTAACATCAGCGTCGGGCCGGGGTCAGCGGGATTCCGGAGATCGGGCGCGATAAGCGGCCATGGTGCCGGATTCGGCGAGCACCACGACAACTTCCCCGGCGACACGGGGTTGAGCGACGATCGCCGCCTTGTCGGCGCGGACGCGCCCGATCAGGTCACCATTGGTGGCATCCAGCCAGTGCACGTAGCCCTCGAAGTCGCCCACCACCAGGCTGTTTCCGACCGGCGTCGGCGCCGTCAGCGCCCGCTGGTGGAGCGCCTCCTGGGTCCACAGGATCGAACCGCTGGTACGACTCATGGCGACGACATGGCTGACCGAACTGGTCACATAAACGGCGGTCCAGTCAGCGGCGAGGCCATGATAGCTGGATACATCCTGCGACCACAGAATCTGGCCGGATTCGAGGGCCAGGCTGGCGGTCCTGCCGTTATAGCTGGAGGCATAGACATCCTGATCCACGATGTGGATCGGCGAATCTACATCCGCCAGGCGCTCTACCTCGGTACGGCCGCGCGCCGGCGCGACCACGTTTTCCCAACGGGCCTGCCCGTCCCTGAGGGTATAAGCAGCGACGCGGCCATTGTCGAAACCCGCCACAACCGTGTCGCCGGCAATCGCTGGCGACGATGTGCCGCGCAGCGTGAGTTTGGGTACGGGCTGCTCTACGTTCCAACGCTCCACACCGTCACTGATGTCGAGCACGCGCAGCCGGCCATCGACGCTGCGCACCGCCACACTCGTCGACGAGATCGCCACTGGCGCCAGCACCTCCCCCATCGTCGCGCTGATCCAGCGCAGGCTGCCATCGGCGGTGTCGAGGGCGACGATTTGCCCGTCGCCGGTGCCAAAGACGGCCAGGCCATGGCCCACCGTGGGTCCGGCGGACAATTTCAGATCGGTCTCGGTGGCCCAGATCCTGCGGCCATTCTCCAGGTCTACCGCGGTGGCGCGGCCATCGTGGGCGCCGGCATAGACCCTGGCGCCGTCAGTCGCCGGCGCCAGCCCCAGCAGCAGATGCTCGCTGCTGTCCCCGACCTTGACCTGCCACAAGCGATCGAGCTTGAGCCTGGACTCGTACTCCGGCAACGGTACCGGCGGGTCGATCGGCTCCGCATCGTCGCTCTTGAACAGCGAGCAACCAGCCACGAGCATGACGCCGCAGACGATGAGCAAACTCCGGATCATGAGCCCTCGTCACCAGCATCCGCGGGCGCGCCGCCGAGGGCATCGAGCTTGAACTGGACCACCTGGATGTCGACCACGTCCGCGGTGCCCCCAGCCAGCGCCAGCATGTATTCTTCCCGCGCCGCCTCGGTCTCGCCGCGGCTGGCGAAGACGTCGCCGCGCAGCTCGTGGAAACGGGGTGCAAATACACCGGCCTGGTCCAGACTGAGCACCTCAAGCGCCTGATCTTCGGCAGCGTCGGCGATCAACACCCGGGCCAGCCGCACCCGGGCGACCAGTTCGAGCTCCGGATCGTCGCTCTCCTTGACCAGCTTGCGCAGTAATTCCGCGGCGGCGCCAAGATCCCCCTCTTCGACCCGCAGACGCGCCATCAGTAGCCGGGCCTGGTCGGTGTACGCGGAAGACGCGTAATCGTTTTCCAACGTCACTAGCTCCGCCGCCGCGAGTTCGCTGTTGCCGGCCTCGGCGGCGGCATTCATCGCCATATAGACGGCGCCTGCCTGTTCGGCCTGGCTCAGCTGATAGGACTTCCAGTAGTTCCAGCCCGCAATACCACCGATGCCCAATACGAGACCGACGATGACGAACGCACCGTTCTCCTTCCACCAGACGCGGATCTTTTCTATCTGTTCTTTTTCGGAAAGCAATTCGTCCACAGTGTGCCTCTCTCGTTCAAAATGTTCGTCGGTCCCGATGCTGTTGCGGGACCATGGTCTATTCCATATCCGTGCAGGCTTGTTTGAGGAAGGCCCCCAATTGCGAAAACGGCACGGACTGCTGTGGCCGATCCTCCCGCAGCAGTTTTAACACGGCCGTTTCACTGGCCAGCTCATCGTCACCGATGATGATCGCGATTGCCGCACCGCTCCGATCGGCTTTTTTCATGCGCGCGCGCATGCCACCACCACCGCAGTGCAGTTCAAGACGCAGCGATGGCGCATCGTTGCGCAGCACCTCAGCCAACGCCGGCGTCCGGCGGGCAGCGCGCGCTCCCA
>JBATKC010000237.1:0-5283 GCA_049669065.1 Gammaproteobacteria bacterium | reverse complement strand
CCCCGTGTCTGCGCCTCGGCCACCAGCCGCCGGCTGGTGGCGGCCGCATCCGGCTCGCTGTCGCAGGCGATCAGCGTGGCGCCGGCCTGGTGGCCGCAGAGCAGATTACGTCGCACATAGGAGGCATTGGTCTGGCGTGTTAACAGCGAGTAGCTCTGCAGACCGCACTGGCCTGCACAGACCGTCGTCGCCAGCGCGTGATTGGAGCCCGCCACGCCAAAAGTGATCACGCCGCACGCGCCGCCGGTCCGCGCTGCGGCCAGCAGGAACTCCAGTTTGCGGATCTTGTTGCCGCCATAAGCCGCGGCGCTCAGGTCATCGCGTTTGATCAACAGCTGCGCACAGTCCAGATCGGCGTGATCGCCAGCATGGATGTCCAGCGCGGTCGGCCACCGACCCAGTGACTGATAAGGAAGTTTGCCGATCGCGTCGGGGAAGGTGTCGAACAGGGCAGGGCGCCGGGCTTCACTCATGGGCCGATACTAGAGCAGGCCATGGCGCCGCGTCAGGTGGTGGCCGGGACCGTGCGTCGACCGGCCAGCGCGCAGATGGCCGATCCGCTGACCACCAGCAGGGCGCCGGCCAGGCTGACCCAATCCAGCGATTCCTCGCTGACATACCCGAACGGCAGTGCATCCAGCAGGCTGGCGAAGAGCATGGTCAGCAGCGGCGTCAACGCAAGCACCGCGCTGATCCGGGACGCATCCCAGAATTTCAGCGCTTCGGCGAAGCTGCCATAGGCGATCACCGTATTCAGGCTGCAAAATGCGAGCAGCGCCAAGGCCCAGGGGCCGAGGTTCATCACCGTCTCAGGCCGGGCTGGCGGCAGCAGCACGAGGCTGGCACTGACATAGATAACCAGCAGGATGGACTGCCCGCTGAGCTGCCCCTGCAGCAGTTTCTGGCACAGGCCATAGGCGGCCCAGGTCACTGCGGCAAGGAACAACAGCACCACGCCGGTGGCGAACTCGCCGGCAAAGCCGATCAACTCGATCAGGCGGTCCTTCAGGAACAGCCCGAGGCCAGTGAGCATCAGCAGCAGCCCGCCCCACTGGAGCGCAGAGAAGGACTCGTCGAATACCACCAGCCCTCCGACGAGCAGAAACATCGGCGCGAGCTGGATCAGCAGCTGGGCGGCGCCGGGAGAGATGTGCGAGAGCCCCAGCAGATAGAACACCTAATTGCCGGTCAGGCCGCCTGCGGCCACGATCAGCAGCGCCCAGCCGCGGCGATCCAGCTGGCGCAGACGCGGCATCCCGCCACTGGCCTGCAGGAAAAGCGCGGTCAGCGCGGCGGCGGCGACGAAGCGATACCAGGTGATGGTAAAGGGGTCCATCGAGACCAGCAGCGCCTTGAGCGCGATAGGCAGGATGCCCCACGCGCTGGCGGTTATGCCGGCGTAGATCAGACCCAGGCGCCAGTTCTTTGCGGCCGCGCTCACCGTCGTGCCGGCCGGACGCGGCTCTGTGCGCCAGCGCAGAACCTGCTGCTTCCTTCGGTGCTGACTATTTCAGCGCATGCGAAGTCGAGTGCGGGTGTCATTGTTTTGAACCTCCGCCCGCCGCACCGGCATCGCGGCGGATACGTGCCGCCTCACGCAACAGGAAGTCTTCATCCAGCGGCGACAGATCGAACCGTCGGCACGCGTCTTCCACCGCTTCCGCGTCATGCCGGCCGATCTCTGACAGCCAGCTCAAAGCCTGGCGCAGACGCTGTCGCGCCGGGACGATATCCGCTGGAACTGGTGTCATCCTGTGTATCCTCTGCGCGCTTCGACCGGTCGAAGAGACCAGAGACATTATCGGAGTGGATCCGCGATAAGGCGAGCAAGCCGTGCCGGCGTGCCGATGTGCGACAGAAAGGTCTCCACCCGCATCATGCTTTTATGTTAATTTCCCACAAACCATTGGCTGGAGCGCATTGTGCCCGACAGGCTGAGTCCCGGCATTTACGTCGAGGAAGCCCCCAGCGGCGAACAACAGATCGCCGCACCCCCTGTCACTCTGGCCGCCTTTGTCGGGCGGACGCTTCGCGGCCCGGTAAATGAACCGGTCGTCGTCGACGGTATCGACGACTTCCACCGCCAGTTCGGCGGGCCCTGGCAGGAGTCCGGTCTCGGCGCCTGTCTGCATGATTATTTTGAAAACGGCGGCCGCAGCGCCATCGTCGTTCGGCTGATCAACGGCGGCCGGCGTGCGCTGATGCGTCTCCCCGCCGGGCCGGGCGCGCTCGTGCTCGAGGCGCTCAGCCCCGGCGCCGAAGAGTCCCTGCGAGCTTCGGTCGATTACGACAACATCGATGCCAAGGATAACCGTAGCTTCAATCTGGTGCTGCAGCGTCTGCGCGGGCCCGATACGGAGCGCGTCGCGGACCAGGAGATCTACGCGCGCGTATCGGTCGATCCTGCGTCCCGGCGCTTCGTCGCTGACGCGTTGCTCGAGTCCAATCTGATGCGCGTGCGCGGCGCGATCCCGTTTCAGCGCCCGGACCGCAGCGTCGGCCCCGGGGCGCTGGCGCCGGTGTCATGGGTGAAGATCGACCAGCCCGGGACCGACGGGCAGCCGCTGAGCGACTACGACGTGATCGGGTCGGCCACCGAGAGCAGCGGCATCTTCGCGCTGCAAAAAGTCCCGCACTTCGATCTGCTCTGCATCCCGCCGCCGGGACCGTCGACAGACATCGGTCCGACTGTGCTGTTGGCGGCGATCCGCTTCTGCCGCCAGCGGCGGGCGATGCTGCTGCTGGACCCGCCGCAGGAATGCGACACTGCCGAGGGTGTCATGGCTTATCTTGAGCGGCTGAATCTGGCTAGCGACAACGCGATGATGTCATTCCCGCGGCTGATCGGCGGCGCCGCCAATGAGCAGGATGAGCGACCCCGGGCCAGCTGCGGTGCTGTGGCGGGCCTGTTGGCCAGAAGCGATCACGGCCCGGACCCGTGGACGCCGTGGCGCCAATCGCCGCGTCTGTTACGCGGCACGGCCAGACCGGCCACCGAGCTGGATCGCAATACAGCCGAACATCTGATCGCGCTCGGGGTCAATGTCCTGCGAAGAGGGGCCGGCGGCCGTGTGACGCTCGCTGGCGAGCGCACGCTGGCCGGACCGGAGTGTCCGGTCCCCGCGTTCCGGTCGGTACGCGTCAAGCGTCTGACGATGATGATCGAAGAGGCGCTCAGGGAAGGCACCAGATGGGTTGTATTCGAGGTCCCCGGTGGGGAGCTGCGCGCACGGGTTAGGGCCCAGGTCGAAGGGTTTTTGTCGATGCTGGCCGAACGCGGCGCGTTTCCAACCGGAGGCGGATACCCGCCCTATTTCGTCAAATGTGACGGCGAAACCAATCCCCAGGGCGAAGATGTGCGCGGCTCGCTGCATTTTATCGTCGGTTTCGCGGTGGCCAATCCCGGGCAGTATCTGGTGATGCGCGTCAGCCAGACGGTGGAAGCGGCGCGTGTCGTGCCATTGAGTATGGATCGCTTCCGTTTCGCCGGCATCTGAGACCCACAACGGGGACCCGGCGAACGGCCGTAGGCCCGGGATAAGCGTGAACAGCTGGTTTCTATATTTCGCCTACGGGTCCAACATGCACCCGCTGCGTCTGGCCGAGCGCACTCCGTCCTGTCAGCCCGTCGGCGCCGCTCATCTTGCCGGCCATCGGTTGCGGTTCCACAAGCGCAGTCGCTTACCCGATGACCTGTCGGGGAAATGCAACGTGTTGGCGACGGATCATCCACAGGACCGGGTCCATGGCATCGTCTATCGGATTCGTGAAGACGAAAGGGCAGCGCTGGACGAGGCCGAAGGTGCTGGCTGTGGCTATCAGGCGGTCACGCTGACGGTCCGGCTGGGGTCGAGTCAGGTTCAGGCCTGGTCCTATCGCGCGCACCCGGACTGGGTCGACGCGCGGCTGCGTCCCTACGACTGGTATCTTGCGCTGGTGGCCCACGGCGCGGTCTGGCACGGTCTGCCCGATCCGTGGTGTCAGCATCTGTGGTCGACGCCCACCCTCGCGGATCCGGATCGGCGGCGGGCGGAGAAATGGCTGGCGCTGGCCGCAGCGCGGCCCGAGGACTAACCGACGCGCGAGGCGAAGGATGATCCGTGGATCACGTCGGTCATGTCGAAATCCGGCGTGTGCAGGACGGGCACCGGATGACGAGACTGCGGCTCGGTGACCGTTTGATCCTCGAGATTGCCGTCGCGGAGATGCTCCCGGATCGCCTGATCCAGCGCAGCGATCGCGGCGGGGAAACCGCGGGCGTGCGCGATCACAAACAGCGCGTCTTGCAGCGCGTCCGGATAGTCACACACGCTGGCCCAAAACTCGCGTGCAGTGGCGGCGTCCATGGCTCCGGTGCAGCCACCCGGGTCCTCGACGCATACCGGATTGTCGTGCAGCAGCCGGTGCCAGACGTCGTATGGATCCCATCGTTTGTTCAACATCCCGTCCCCGATTTTACTTAAGCAGCAGGCATCCCCGGCGCCCTTGAAGACAATGTAGGCGAGTGCTGTCGGTGGGTCTGTGAGCGCCGTCACAGCTACGAACAACGGGATGGTGACGCGTGTGTCCGGGCCGGGCCCGCGCAGCGGCTTGTGACGCTCCGCTTACGGTTGCGGTGTTACGTACATCGCAATAGTGGCTTTGACCACCTCTTGTTCACGGGTGTCCTTTACCGACACCACCACCAGCACGTCAGTCGCTGTGGCCCAGGCATGTTCCACCAACGTCGCCGTGGCGGTGACGTCGGTCTCGGCCTTGCGCAGATACTCGATGTTCATGCCGCGCGGGATCCAGCGCATGTCGGCCGGCAGCGTCGATTCCATCACCAGACCTGCCGCGAGTTCGCACAGATTGCCCATCGCCAGCGCATGCACGGTACCGATATGGTTTTTGACGCGGCGGCGCTTGCGCATGAATACGGTGCATGAGCCGGGGCGCAGATCCCTGAACAGCGGTCGGATGGAGCTGAAATAGGGGGCCTGCAGACAGACCATGCGCGTAAACAGCCAGTGGCCCAGCGGCCAGCGGGTCAGACGGCGATACATCCGGTATGGATATCTTTCTGGCGCCCTGGTCACGGCGGCGACTCCTGCACTGCAATAACAACAACCCGATTATTCCTCCGGCGGCCCGAAACCGCCACCGCCCGGCGTGTCTATCAGCAATACATCGCCGGGCTCCATGCTGACCGTCGCGGTGGCCCCGAGGTCCTCGACACTGCCGTCCCGGCGCTGCACCCGGTTTTGGCCGGTCGCGCCCGGGGCGCCACCGGCGACACCGAAG
>JBATKC010000236.1:0-2663 GCA_049669065.1 Gammaproteobacteria bacterium | reverse complement strand
CTGCCAAGCTGTTCGGCGCGCTGGGTCGCGCCGCGGTCAACGTCCGCGCGATCGCCCAGGGCGCGTCGGAGCGGAACATCTCCGCGGTCATCGATGCCGAGGACGCGACGCGGGCGGTCAAGGCGGTGCATTCCGGGTTCTATCTGTCGCCCCAGACCATATCCGTCGGGCTGATCGGAGCCGGCACGGTGGGTTCGGCGCTGCTCGAGCAGTTCGCCGCCGAGTTGCCGCGACTCCAGCGGGACTTTAATCTGGATCTGCGCATCCGCGGCATCGCCACCTCGACGCGCATGCTGACCGAAGAGCGCAGGCTCGATCCGTCCGGCTGGCAGAGCGCACTCGAACAGCGCGGCGAGACGCTGGACATGGCGCGGTTCGTGGCCCACATCCACGCCGAGCATCTGCCCCATGCGGTGCTGATCGACTGCACCGCAGACCAGGGCATCGCGGATCGGTATGCAGGATGGCTCGACCAGGGCATCCATGTGGTGACGCCGAACAAGAAGGCCAATACCTCTTCGCTGGATTACTATCTCAGGCTGATGGCGGCGCGGCTGCGCGGTGGTTCGCGCTATTTCTACGAGACCACCGTGGGGGCCGGCCTGCCTATCGTCCACACGCTGCGCGATCTGCGCCAGACCGGCGATTCCATACTCGCGATCGAGGGCGTGCTCTCCGGCACCCTGGCCTACCTGTTTAATGTGTTTGACGGCAGCCGCCCGTTTTCGGAGATCGTGCGTGAGGCCCGGGACATGGGTTATACCGAACCCGACCCGAGGGATGATCTGTCGGGGATGGACGTAGCGCGCAAGGTGGTGATCCTCGGCAGGGAGATGGGGCTGTCACTGGAGCTATCCGGTGTCGAGGTCGAATCCCTGGTGCCTGCAGGTCTCGAAGAGGGCGACGTGGATGCGTTCCTGGATGGCCTGGCTGCCCACGACGAGACCTTCAACAGCCGCCTGGCGAAAGCCCAGGCTGCGGGTGAGGTGTTGCGCTATGTCGGACGATTGCAGCCCGGTGGGCGCGTCAGCGTCGGTCTGGAACAGCTGCCTGGCGATCACCCCTTTGCACGCATCAGCCTCACCGACAACATCGTCCAGTTCAAGACGCATCGCTATCACGAAAACCCGCTGATCGTGCGCGGGCCCGGCGCCGGGCCCGCGGTGACCGCTGCCGGCGTGTTTTCGGATCTGCTGCGGTTGAGCGCCAACCTGGGCGCCAATCTCTAGCATGTCGATGCGTTACGTCAGTACCCGCGACACCGCAGGCACCGGGGCGGTCACGCTGTCCAGCGCGATCCATCGTGGTCTTGCACCGGATGGGGGTCTTTACGTTCCCACCCAAATGCCCCGGCTGCGGGTGGATGATTTTTCCGGTGTCAGCGATCCCGCCGACATCGCCGCCGTGTTGCTGGCGCCGTTTTTCGACGGCGATCCACTGGCTGACGAGCTAGCTGCGATCTGTGCCGAGACCTTTACCTTTCCGCTGCCGGTCATGGATCTGGACGGCGGGCCGTCCGTGCTGGAGTTGTTCCATGGTCCGACCGCCGCATTCAAGGACGTCGGCGCGCGTTTTCTTGCCGCGTGTACGCAACGGCTGGAGACCGGTGCCGAGAGTCCGCTGACCATTCTGGTTGCGACCTCCGGCGACACCGGCAGCGCGGTGGCGGCGGCGTTTCATCATCGCCCCGGAATCGAGGTCGTGATCCTGTTCCCGGCCGGTCTGGTCTCGGCGCGGCAGGCGCATCTGTTGTCCTGCTGGGATGACAACGTAAGCAGTTTCTCCGTCGACGGCGCATTTGATGATTGTCAGCGCATGGTCAAGGCGGCGTTCACCGACACCGACATCAGCGCGTCGCGGCGTCTCAGCTCAGCCAACAGCATCAACATCGGTCGTCTGCTGCCGCAGATGGTGTATTACGCGATGACTTCATTGCGCGCGGCTCGTCAGGGCCAGCCGCCACCCGGTTTCGTCATCCCCAGCGGCAATCTCGGCAACGCGTTCGCCTGTCTGATGACGCGGGAGTCAGGGCTTCCGGTCGGCGACATCGTGCTGGCTACCAACGCTAATCTGACCGTTGCGGAGTTTATGGACAGCGGAGAATGGCTACCGCGTGCCTCGGTGCCGACCCTCGCCTCGGCGATGGACGTGGGCGATCCCAGCAACATGGAGCGGGTGTTCTGGCGCTATCGGGACCACGCCGGGGTCAGCGAGGCATTGGCTGCGATCGCCGTCGATGACGCGGCGATCCGCGAGACGATTGTCGCAGGCCCGAGCCGCTGGCATCAGGTCTGGTGCCCCCATACCGCGACGGCCATGCGGGTATGGGAGCGCATGTCGGCCACGGATCAGGCGCGCGGCTGGGTGCTGGTGGCGACCGCCCACCCGGCCAAGTTCGACGATATCGTCGAACCGCTGATCGGGGAAGCTGTCCCGGTGCCGGAAGAAATGCAGCGCCTGTTGTCTCTGCCGACCCGCGCCGAGACCATCCCGCCGGAACCGGCCGTGCTCAGCGCCCGGCTGCTCCGAGGCTAGTCGTCGCCCCAGCGCTGGTCCCGTTTGGATGTGCGCGCGGGATGGCCGTCGCGCTTTTGGCGCGACCCCGGCCTCTCGTCATGCCGCCGCAACTTCTTTAGCGGGCGATCGGACTTGTCCGTCATATG
>JBATKC010000235.1:0-7137 GCA_049669065.1 Gammaproteobacteria bacterium | reverse complement strand
CCGACCCAGTCTTTGCTGGACCACAGTCGGCCGCGATCAGCCGCCGGCTTTGAGCAGCTCCACTTCGAAGATCAGCACCGCGTTGGGGCCGATGTCGCCGCCGGCGCCACGCTCGCCATAAGCCAGCTCAGCGGGGATGTAGAGTTCCCACTTGGCGCCCTCGTTCATCAGCTGCAGCGCCTCGGTCCAGCCCGCGATCACGCCGGTGACCGGGAATTCCGCCGGCTCACCGCGGGCGTAGGAGCTATCGAACTCCGTGCCATCGAGCAGGGTACCGCGGTAATGCACCTGGACCACGTCCTCGGCGGTCGGCTTGGCGCCATCGCCCGGCTCGACGATCTTGTACTGCAGACCGCTCTCGGTGGTGACGATGCCGTCCTTGGCCTGATTGGCCTCGAGGAACGCTGCGCCTTCCGTGCGATTCTGCTCGGCCATCCGGTCACGGTCAGCCTGAGCGGACTGTTGCCGCTCAGCCATTTTCGATTGTTGCTGCTCGACAAAAACCTGCAGTGCTTCCTTGGCCTCATCCTCGGTGAGACGCGGCTCGTTGCCTGCAACGGCATCGCCGATGCCAGCCGACAACGCGTCCAGATCGATTTCCAGTCCCTGGGAACTGAAACGGCCGCCGATATCCGTGCCGATCACGTAGCTGGATTTTTGCGTCAGCGATTCCAGTGCCAGCGTGTCATCAGCCGGGTCGGTCACGCTGTCTTTGTTCATGAATGTGGCGATCGCCGCGCCCGCGACGACACCGACCACCAACCCGCCGATCAATTTCCCATTGGACATGTCTCTTCCTGCTCGTTTGACTAAGAATCCGCCATTATATGGCTTCTCGTGCCGCGCCGCCTGCCCCGGTCACGCTGGTCCCTGGAGCGCTGGTCTGAGCGCCGCTGGCGAATTGTCCAGGGTCTTTATCCGTCTCTGTGTCAACGATAGCCGGCCGCCTGCAGCGAGAACAGATGTGCGTAGTGTCCGTCCCGGGCCATCAGGGCTTCATGGCTGCCGCGCTCGATAATGCGACCGTCCTGGATCACCACGATCTGGTCGGCCATGCGCACCGTCGAGAAGCGATGGGAGATCAGGATAGCGATGCGTTGGGTCGTGAGGCGGCGGAAATGTTCGAACACCGTGGCCTCGGCGGCCGCATCCATCGCCGCGGTCGGTTCGTCGAGCACCAGGATGTCAGCCTCCGAGCGCATAAAGGCTCGCGACAGCGCGATCTTCTGCCACTGGCCACCCGATAGTTCCTGGCCGTCCTTGAACCAGCGGCCGAGCTGGGTGCCGTAGCCGGCCGGAAGACCTTCGACAATCGGCGCGGCCATGCCCATTCGCGCGGCCTCCTGCCAGCGCTTCTGGTCCTCGAAATAGCGCACGTCGCCCGCGCCGATGTTCTCGCCCACCAGAAGCTGGTAGCGGGCAAAGTCCTGAAAAATAACGCCGATGCGCTGACGCAGTGCGCTCTCGTTCCATTGCTCCAGATCCATACCGTCGAGCAGGATACGGCCGTGGTCCGGCGTATACAGACGCGTCAACAGCTTGATCAACGTGGTCTTGCCGGAGCCGTTCTCTCCCACCAGCGCCAGCGACTCGCCGGGGCGGATGTGCAGATCGATATCCTGCAGTGCCGGCCGGCTGGCGCCAGGGTAGGTAAAGCTGACGTCCTCGAAGCGCACGCCGTCCCGGGGGCTGGGCCCGCGGACGATCTCGGCGCTGCGTTCGGGCACCGGCGTCTCCAGGAACTCGTAGAGCGTGGACAGATACAGATTGTCCTCGTACATGCCGCTGATGGACGAAAGGATGGCGGAGACCGCTGCCTGCCCCTGGCGGAACAACATCAGATACATGGTCATCTGACCGATGGTGATCCGCCCGAGCACCGCGGTGCTGGCGATCCACGCATAAGCCCCATACAGGGCCACGGTACCGATCAGGCCGAGACCGAAGCCCCAGGAATCGCGGCGGATGGTCAGCGCCCGATCCTCTTTGTAGAGCCTGCGGAAGATGTCGCGATAACGATCCATCAACAGCGGACCGAGGCCGAACAACTTGACCTCCTTGGCATGATCCTCCCGCGCCAGCACCGTCTCCAGATACATCTGCATGCGGGTTTCCGGCGAACGCCAGCGGAACAACCGGAACGCATCACCCGAGAATTTGGCCTCGGCGAAAAACGAAGGCAGACCGGCCACCATCAACACCGCCACCGCCCAGGGAGAAAACTGAATCAGTATCACCCCGTAGCTGAGCAGAGAGACGCCATTTTGCGCCAGGCCAAAGGTGCGCATCACCAGAGACAGCGGCCGGCTGGAGGCCTCGCGACGAGCGCGGGTGAGCTTGTCGTAAAACTCGGAGTCCTCGAATTGAGTCAGCTCGAGCGACTGTGCCTTCTCCAGGATCATCACGTTGACCCGCTGTCCGAGCTGGGCACGCAGCAAGGACTGGCACAACGAGATGCCACGTTGTGCGCCGGCCAGCGCGGCGACGATTACACCCTCCGCGGCCACCAGCACAAACACCCCCTGCATGTCCGCCGGAACGCCCTGCTCCACGATCCGCATTGCGGTCACGACCGCGTCGATGACCAGGGCACCGACCCAGGCCATCGCGGCCGGGAGTACACCGGCCGCAAGTGTCAACAGCCCGAGTGCGATGGTCAGCGCGCGGCTGGTCGACCAGACCAGATCGATGGCGCGGCGGCTGTAGCGGAATACGCCAAAAAAACCGCGGGCGACATCGCCGACGGCCGGGGGAGCAGCAGGACGGGAGCCATGAGGCATAGGTCCGGCAATCCTACCCTATCCGCGCGGATCACGAGTGTCCTGCAGGCGCCGTGCTGGCGTGGGGATTTGACTTAAGCGCCACCAACCGACGCGGCAACTGGGGGCGATGCCTGACTTGCGCGGCTGAATACGTATACTGTTTGGCAGGGCATCCAGGGACGGCGGACAACGGTTGACGACGCAACGGATCAGCTTGGAGAGGACGGCTATTTCGGGGCTGCTGCGGCGGGACTTCGTCTATTCGCTGGTCTTGTTCCTGCTCGGGGTAGCCGCGCTGGCCGCGTGTCTCTTTGGCCGTGAGGCGACGCTGGCGCCGAGCCCGCCGAGCTACTTCCTTTTCTTCCTGCTCTATGGCCTGTTCACCATCGCCATGGGCTATGAGCACCCACGCATTGGTTATGTCTCCTTTGATCGCGTCGCCCAGGTCGCGAGCATCCTCGTGCTTGGACCCGTGGATGCGGCCTGGGTCGCCGGACTCGCCTCGCTGTTATTTCCGCTGACGCGGCTGGCGCGCGGCGTGCCGCTGATCTCGGTGCTGACCGCCGCGCTTCACAACTCGGGCCTGATGGCGCTCATGGTGTTGGTCTGCGGCTCATTGTATCTGCGTATCGGCGGTCCCGCGCCGCTGGGCTGGATCGACGCCGGCAGCTTGCTGCCGCTGGCGCTGCTGTTGTTCAGCATGCAGGCGTTCAACGATTTCGGCATGCGCGTGATGATCTCTATCCGTGACCGCAGCCTGCTCAAGGAGGTCAGCTTCTTCGCCTTCCTGGTCGAGTCTTCTGCCGGGCTCGGCGGCATCCTGATGGCGATCGTGATCAACCGCATGGAGCTGCAGACGATCGTACTGCTGATCGCGGTGATGAGCCTCGGCATGTTCGCGTTGACACAGTTCGCCCGGCTGCGCATGCAGCTCGAAGCCCTGGTAGATGAGCGCACACGCAAACTCAGCGAGAAGAGTCGGGAGCTTCAGCGCCTGGCGACGCATGATCCGCTCACCGGCCTGCTCAACCGCCGCTACGCCGACGACTATCTGGACGAACGTATCGAGGAGTTCAAGCGCTATCAACGCGGCTTCAGTATCGCGCTGATAGACCTGGACCACTTCAAACGCATCAATGACGACTTCTCCCACGATACCGGGGACGAGGTGCTGCGACTGATCTCGGCTTTGTTCTCCGATCGCTGCCGGGATTCCGACATGGTGGCTCGCTATGGCGGGGAGGAGTTCATACTCTGCTTCCCGGGCACCGATATGGCCACCGCGCGGGAGCTGTGCGAAGAGCTGCGGGTTTCGGTGGAGGAGATGGACTGGGCCATGATCGCGCCCGGCGCGATCGTTACCCTCAGCGCCGGCGTGGCCGGCATCCGCCCCGGCATGAGTCGGCGAGCCTTGCTCAGCGAGGCCGATGTCCGACTCTACGAAGCAAAATTCGCAGGTCGCAATCAGATTGTGCCGCGCAGCCTGGCCAGGCGTCAACACTGAACCCGTCGAACGCGCTTGACCCGCACGCTGGCGTCTTGCGCTGCACGATTGCGGTGGCCCGAAGTCCTCGTCTATAAGTAGATTGCGGCCGCAGTCTCTGCGTCCCGCAACGACGACGCTAAAGGGAGATACATCGTGGCTCTCCGCAATATTGGCAAGGCGCTGCTCGACAATCTGCTTGCAGGGACCGGAGTGGAAATCGGCGGCGACCAGCCCTGGGATATCACGGTCAACCATCCGCGCTTTTACAGGCGCGCGCTGCGCGGCTCGCTGGGCATCGGCGAGGCCTATATCGACGGCGACTGGGACTGCCGGGCCCTCGATGTGTTGTTCCAGCGCGTGCTCGGCGCGCGCAAATGGCAGAGCCCGCTGTTACGTTTCGCGAGCGCGCTCAAGGTGCTGCAGGCCAGGTTGATGAATCTGCAGACCCGGCCACGGTCGATGGCCGTCGCCGACGAACACTACAACCTCGATCACCGCATGTACGCCCTGTTCCTTGGTCCCTGGAATCAGTACACCTGCTGTTTCTTCGACGGCACGGCCGATCTCGAACAGGCCGAAATCAACAAGCTGGAGATGATCTGCGACAAGCTCGAGATCAGCCGTGGCGACCGGGTGCTGGACATCGGCTGCGGCTGGGGCGGATTTGCTAAATACGCTGCCACCACCCGCGGTTGCGAAGTCACCGGAATCAGCCTGTCCAGCGAACAGATCGAATATGCCCGCAGCTACACCGCGGGTCTGCCGGTGACGATCCTTCAGACCGACTACCGCAACCTGCCAGCGTCGGGTCTGCCACCCTTCGACAAAATCGTTGTCGTCGGCATGATCGAACATGTCGGCTATAAGAACTATCGCGAGCTGATGGATGTCGTCCACCGCATGCTCAAACCGGACGGTCTGTTCCTGTTGCACACAATTGGCAATCGGGACGAGACGGCAGTGGTGGATCCGTGGATCGAGAAATACATCTTCAGGAACTCGATGGCGCCGGCCATGGCTCAGCTGTCACGGGCCGCGGAGAAGAACCTCGTGATCGAGGACTGGGAGAACTACGGCCACTACTATGTACCGACGCTGCAGGCCTGGTACGAGCGATTCAACGCCAACTGGCCGCAGATTCAGGCGCTGGATGCGGACAGGCCCTTCGACCAGCGGTTCCGGCGGATGTGGAACTATTACCTGCTGTCCTGCAAGGCCGCGTTTGCGGTCGAAGAACTCTATCTATGGCATCTGGTGATGACCCGCCGTGGTTCCCGTCGCGGGGTCTACAACCGGGTCATGCATTACAGCAACCGCCCGCGGGGCGCCGAAGCAGAACAGCTGTCATCCAGGGCCTCACGCCGCTGACTGAGCCGGGACGCAGCCCACGTCGTCCGCGTCATTGCTGGCTTGATCACGCCGTAATCTGACGTCCGGACAAATATCGGACCTTTCAAGGGTCAGCTGGCGTCGTAGGCCTTTTTTAGCCAGGCCTTCAGTTCCGCGTCGACAGCGCTTTTGGTGCTCAATCGCACCCGGTGGCTGACCATCGCGTTGAAGCTGCCGGATGCTTCCAGACGCGGCCCAGGGGGCGTGCCCTTCAGATTGATACCTACATCGACACGGTCTTTGGTCGACGGCTGGATCAGCGCGAACTGTTTTTTTCGACGCAGGCTGACATAGGCTTTTTTCGGTGCGATCTCGACATCGGGGCCAAACTTCTCAACCGCCTTGATCAGCGCATCGTAGATCGGCCGCAGGCCGGCCTTTGGGCCACTGTACTGAGCGGCAACCGGATCCGCATCTGCCGCGGCACTGCCCGCTGCGAGGTGGTGGTGGGCGATAAGATTCGCATAACCGTGAGTGACGCCATGCCCGGACTTTAGATGCCTGACGATTTCTCCGTGCTTGGTCAGCTTCGTTCCGGCCAGCGCTTTCAACCACTGTGCCAGAGACTTGCCGGTCTTCTCCGGCAGATTGTCTATCATCGACTGGGCGATTTCTTCCGGTGATTTTGCCATTGCGGATCCCCCCTGGATTGATCGAAACGTCGGGCCGCTCCCGAGAGAAGAGTGTAGTCGTCGTGGTTCCGCGACGCTAAGTCGCAGACTGATGGGCTATTCCATCGGCAGACCGGCGGCGCGCCAGCCGTCACCCGCCGGGAAACCCGCCATGTGGTGCCCCTGGTAGCCACCGGGGAACACATAGACCGCGGTGAAACCGGCCTGCTGCAGCGCATAGGCCGCCTCGGTGGCACGCATACCGAGCGAACAAAGGATGACGATGGTCTCGTCCTTGCCGAAGCGCTCAGGCACTGTCTCGATAAAGGCCTCGTTAACGCCGGCCTTTTTGCCCTGGTACGACCAGGTCACGAGCTCGGCCAGCGGCGCATGACCCTCCTTATTGAACTCCTGCTCCGTACGCACATCAAGGATGCGGAAACTGCGATCCTGGCCATACCATTCGCTGACGGTCTGAGCATCGACCGTCTGCACCTTGCCCATGTAATCGGCATGTTGACCGTGGCCGTCATGACCGCCGCAGGCCGCCAGACTGCAGGTGATCACGAGCAAGATCATCAATCGCATTAGGTGTTTCATCTGTTATCCCTGTTTGTTCAACTGACGATTCTTGCGCTCCGGCGTGTTGCCGTACAAGGGTCCGCGCCCCGCAGCAAGAGAGTGGTCAAGGCGCACCGCAGATCAGCGCCGCCGGTCTGCCGGTGCATCGTTGTCGGTGCCCGGCCCTTGCTTCGACCACCCGGCATGCTCGCAGTTGTGCGCCTTTGTCTCATGGCGCCGCTTCCTTGCAGCGGACATCTTCTGCAGCGAGGTCGGTCAGCCGCGCGCCGGTGCTGTCGAGCGCCGCAGTGAACCTGCTGTCTGGCCC
>JBATKC010000234.1:0-7383 GCA_049669065.1 Gammaproteobacteria bacterium | reverse complement strand
ACCCTGGGCGATGACGCAGCGGCGACGGCCTGTTTCGGCCGCGCGCTGCAACTGGCCCCGGCTAGCGCGGAATTTGCCTGCAACCTGGCCAGCAGCCTGGAGTCCGAACGCAAATGGGATCAGGCTCTGCCGATGTTCGACCGGGCCGTGCAGATGGACCCCGACTGCGGGCCTGCCATCAGTGGCGCGCTGATGGTCAGCCGGTCGCTGTGTGACTGGCGCGACCTGGGCGGGCGTTCTGCGCGTTTCGCCGACGGTGTGCGCCGCGGACTGCCCGGGCTGACGCCGTTTATCTATCTAGCGGAGCCCTCCACGCCGAAACAAGAACTGGCCTGTGCCGAGCTATGGAGCCGCCATATCGCCGGACGCATGGCGCCGCTCAGGAAGACGCTGGACTTCCATTTCCAGCGCGGCGCAAAAGAACGGATCACGATCGCGTATTTCTCCTACGACTTCCGCCGGCACCCCACCGCCTATACCAAAGTCGGCCTGTTCGAGAACCATGATCGCGCGCGATTCCGCGTGCTCGGGTACTGCCACGGACCGGATGACGACAGCGACATCCGGCGGCGTGTGATCGGCGCCTTTGACGAATTCCGCGATATCCGCGGCTGGCCGCCAGGCGAAGTCGCGCGCCGCATCCACGCCGACGGCGTCGACATCCTGGTCGATCTCAAGGGTCATACCCTGTCGGCGCCGACCGAGGTCTTCGCGCTGCGGCCAGCGCCGATCCAGGTCAACTACAAGGGCTATCCGGGGACCATGGGCGGCGACTTTATCGACTACATCGTCGCCGATAAATTTGTCGTACCCCCGTCAGCCCTGGATACCTGCTCCGAGCAGGTGATCTATCTGCCGGAGACCTACTGGGTCGATGACAGTCGCCGCGCGCGGCCCGCCGATCCGCCGCCACGCACTCAGCTCGGGCTGCCCGAATCGGGCTTTGTGTTCTGCTGTTTTAACAACAGCTACAAGATAACGCCGGAGATGTTCGATATCTGGTGCGAGATCCTCAGAGCGGTCCCCGGCAGCGTGCTGTGGGCGCAGAACAGCAATCCGCAGAGCGCTCTGACCGGCAATTTGCGGCGCGAGGCAGAACAACGCGGCGTCGCCGCCGAGCGGATCCTGTTCGCGCCGCGGCGCCCGCTGGAAGAGTATCTGGGTCTGTTCCGGGCCGCCGATCTGTTTCTGGACGCCCGGCCGTATAACGCACACACCACGGCCAGCGATGCCCTCTGGTCCGGGCTGCCGGTGCTCACCTGTCCGGGAGAGACCTTTGCCTCGAGAGTCGCCGGCAGTCTGCTGCGGACCCTGGGACTGCCGGAACTGGTGTGCCCGTCACTCGACGTCTATCGGGACCTGGCGATAGCACTCGCTAGCGAGCCTCGACGGATGATCGAATTGCGCCAGCGACTAGAACAGCAACGAAGACGCAGCCCGCTCTACGACACCGCGCGACTCACCCGTCACATGGAAGCCGCCTACGAATATATGTTCGACACCTATGCGGCCGGACGGCCACCGGCCCACTACGCGGTGCCAGCGGTGTCCTGAGCACGACTCAGGTCTTGAGATGACCGAACAATCCGCGCCGCTTATGCATCGTTTCGTGCAGCTCGCGCCGTCGTGCCTCGAGCCAGTCGGAGCGCGAGACCGGTGTCTCCGGGCCACCCGTCTGATGGCGCCGCGCGATCTCCTGATCGCGGAATACGCAGAAATCGCGGTAGGCTTCCAGTTCCGGCCGCAGGTTTCTGCAGGTCAGTTCCACCATGATGGCATCGTCGAGATAGCCGATCGCCGGTATGTCGTCGGGGATCAGGTCTTCCCGATCGGCCACATAACCCATGGCATCCAGGGTCCGGCGAATATCCTCAACCGGCAAGCGCCACTCCGGGTCGGTGACCATCGCCACCAGCGATTCCAGTTGCTCCAGGCTGCGCAGAATGAACTTCGGCGGATTGGACTGGCGCGCGCGCTCCAGCAGATTTTCGGCGGCCTTGACGATTTGCGCCATCTCGATCTCGCCCTGACTGCTGCGCTTGGATTCGATAAGACGCTGGAAATAGGCCAGATCCTGATCGGAGAGTTCGAACTCCAGCTTCATCGGCATCACGATTCCCGAGGGTCAAAACACGGACAGATGGCCGGAGCCTAGCCAGCCGCCGCTGACGCGTCAATCAGACCAAGGATGAGATATCGGGCGGCACAGGTTGCGGTGCCCCAACACGCCGAAAAACGGGTGTGAACCAGGTCCTTGACACTGTTCCGGGCATTATGACAGCGTGGTTCCTGCAGAAAACGGCAAAGTCGTCGAAAGACGATGACGCAAAGCCACCGGTCTAAGGGCAGTGCCTAGGACAGCGGGGTCGCCTGCCGGCCAGGTCCGCAGAGAAACGGACCGGCCGCAAGCACGGACGCTCTTCGAGCGATCCGCCCCCTTGCCCTGCCTCGGAACCGGTGCGACGCCAGCCGTCACTGCGTGGACGGCGCGGATGGGCCGCGCCAACAGGGGACAGCGGGAGTATGTGTGATGGACGTCACGCACAAGAAAGTCGATCCGGACATCCTGGAGACCACTCAGCGCCTGAAGGCGCTGGAGGACGAGTGGCGCGAGCGCAAGGCAGCGCGTCTCTACAAGGACCTCGCCAAGGCTGCTGACGAACTCGAAGCCAGGTTCGCCGGCTACACCTCGGTGAAGATCGAGAGAGGCGAGCGAGCGGTGACCGTCAGCGTCGGTCAGGACCGGGAGTTGCGGCTACTGATGCGTCTGCACTTCGACGAGCATGGGTTGCTCCACCAGAGCTATCAGGTGCACGACAAGCAAATACGGCGCCGCCCGGACTATGAAGAACTGGACGACCAGTACGCCTTCGACACGCTGGATTCCGCGGTCGCGTTTGTCGCGCGCGCCTGCGACTGAGGCCGCTCCACCCGGCAGTTGAGAAAACGCGGCCGGAATCAGGTCCGGGGCCCGGCCCTGAAGTCGCGGATCGCGTCGAGCAGAGTCTGGTGTTTAAAGTCACTAAACTCGCCGGCGTCGAAAAAGACGCCGTAGCAGGTGGTGCAGGATTCGAACCAGATGTGCGGCTGATCCCGGTCGACCATGCGGATCATGCTCGTGTGACAAACCGGACATGAAATCCGGTCTTCGGCATTGAACAGCTCGCCGACTTCGGGATCCCCCTGGTCTATCTCCTCGGAGCCGTCCATCTTTTTCAAAGCCTCATGTTCGAGCGCGTCGAACCAGATGCCCTTGCACAAGGTGCATCGATCCACCTCGATGCCCTGGTACTCCACCGACTCCATTTCGTGACTGCATTTGGGACACTGCATATTCGACTCCCCGGTACGAAATCCGATCTTCTGTAGCAAGGGTAGCTAAAAGGGGCGCTCAAGCAAGCGGCGGCGCGGGCAGCGACTCTGGTTTCGGATCATACGTCCTCGGGCGCGTCCGGACGCCGCGGCACAAAGCGCTCTCGATGCACAAAGCGGTCGTACTCGGCGATGACCTGGGCACCAGTCAGCAGGATCAGCGCGCCGACCTCCAGCAACAGCAGAGCGATGACCACCGCGGTCAATGAACCATAGACCACATTGACGATGGAGATGGAGTCGAAATACCAGGTCAGGGTGCGCCGCGTCGCTTCCCACAATAGTGACGCCGCAAGACCGCCGATCAGCGCGGCGGTCGTGCCGATCCGGCCGGCCGGCATGATCTTGTAAAACGACGCCAGCAACACCACCTCCAGCACAAACATCCCTAACGCCGCGATCCAGGTCCCCCCTCGATGCCCGGGAAGCAGCTCGACCAGCGCCGGCGGCAGGTGCGGTTCCAGCGCGCTGATGATGCTCGGACCTATGGTAAGCACGGTCAGCCCGGCGCCCAGCACCAGCATATAGAGATACGGGATGATGGCCGAAACCAGGAAATGCCGGCTTACGGTCCGCGCGCGGTGTTGGAAGATCCGTTCCAGCGCACGTTCCAGCACCAGGAACGCTGATGCGCTAAAAAAAATCAGCAGCGCGATGGCCACCCAGCCAAGTTCCTCGCGTCCGCGCAGCAGACCACGGATCTGTTCGACCACCACTTCGGTACGGCCCGGGATGACCAGTTCGACCGTGCCGGAGAGTGCGGTCAGCAAACCTTCCTGATCGACAAACAGCGACAGGGCCAACAGCATCAGCGCGAAGAACGGGATGATGCTCAGCAGCGCGTTATAGGCCAGCGCTCCTGCCATCAGCATCACCTGATTGGCGCGCAAGCCGCGACCCACTCGAAACAGGAAGGCGACGGGGTGGCGCAGGATCAGCCTGGCCCGGGCGGCATGCGGATTGAACAGTGGCAAGAGCGCTGAATCCAGAGGCAGGAGCTTGGTCAGGATTGTACTTGAACCGCCGCGGCAAACGAGCGATTAATCCGCTGAATCCTTATCTTGATTCTGCTAGCCTAGAGGTCGGTTTTTGCCTTGGGGGAGGCGCTTGAGCGACACGTCCGGAGGAATCAGTCGTCTCCTCAGAGAGATGCGACGCCGCAACGTGTTCAAGGTTGCGACGGTCTATATGATCGCGTCCTGGGTTCTGATCCAGGTCGCCGAGACCACCTTCCCCGCACTCAGCCTGCCCGAATGGACCGTGACCTTTGTGGTCATGCTGCTGCTATTGGGGCTGCCCATCGCGCTGATCCTGGCCTGGGCGTTCGAG
The DNA here is from genome assembly GCA_049669065.1 of Gammaproteobacteria bacterium. Classification (GTDB taxonomy): domain Bacteria; phylum Pseudomonadota; class Gammaproteobacteria; order Steroidobacterales; family XN24; genus CAMYOC01. Next base: position 2,682 of record JBATKC010000234.1, on the reverse strand, counting down.
GTCACACCCGAAGGCATCAAGAAAACCGCCGAGGTGCCGGCCGAACAATCCATCACCTCCTCCACCGGTCAGCGCATCAATTATCTGATCATCGGCAGCCTCGCCGCGGCGGTCGTACTTCTGGCCACCACCCACGGCGGGTTCAAAGGCATCACCGGTCCGGATGAGGATGCCGGACCAAGGTCCATCGCCGTACTGCCATTCGTGAACATGAGCGGCGACGCAGACAACGAATTCTTTTCCGACGGCCTGTCGGAGGAGTTACTCAATGTCCTCGCCCAGGTGGATGGTCTGCGGGTGGCCGCACGGACCTCTTCGTTCTTTTTCAAGGGCCAGAACGAGGACCTGCGTAGCGTCGGTGACAAACTCGGTGTCGAGCATGTGCTCGAGGGCAGCGTGCGCAAATCCGGCAACCGTATCCGCGTCACCGCCCAGCTGATCAAGGTCAACGACGGCTTCCATCTGTGGTCGGACACCTACGACTACGAGATGGACGACATCTTCAAGATCCAGGACGAGATTTCGCTGGCTGTGGTCGACGCTCTGAAAGTGAACCTGTTGGGCGAAGAGCGACAGCGGATCACCAAACGCGCCACCACCAACATCGAGGCCCACAATCTCTATCTCCGCGGCCGGCAGTTCCTCCATCTGCGCACGCTTGAATCCATCGAGCAGGCGGAGAAACTGTTCGAGCAGGCCGTGCGTATGGATCCGGACTACGCGCTGGCGTATTCCGGGCTTGCGGATGCGGTGAGTCTGCTGGCCACCAATCATCAGATGATGCCAGTGGAGACCGCCTATGAGCGGACCGCGCCGCTGCTGGAACGGGCCATGGCGCTGGATCCGGAATCCGCCGAGGTCTGGGCCTCTAAAGGTCTGGCGGAGATAAACATACGCAAGCTGGACGCGGCGGAGGATGCGCTCAAGCGCTCGATGGAACTCAATCCCAGCTACGCCCCCGCCTACCTCTGGTATGCCAGCGCGCTGGGCGATACGCCGGGCCGGTCAGAGGAAGCCATAGAGGTCCTGCGCAAGACCCTGGAGATCGATCCCCTGTCCCGGGTGGCACAGAACAACATCGCGTTCAATCTCATGCAACTCGGTCGTTATGGAGAAGCCGAGACCCAGATGCGGCGTCTGATCACTCTGGATCCCGATTACCCGACCGGTTACCTGGGGCTGTACAACCTGAACCGGTTCATCTTCTCCCGTCTGGACGAGGGCCACCGCTGGCTGATCAAGGCCCATGAAGTCTCCGAACGGGACGTGCGCACGACCATCGAATTCGTGTTCCTCTATTCCGATCTGGGGATGGATGAGGAGGCAGAGCGATGGATCAGACGGATCAGACTGGAGTCGCCCGAACACCCGGTGGCGATGATGCTCCCTGCCTATGGAGCGATTTACGAAAAGGACTTTGCGCGAGCCGATGAGTTGACCGGGCAGTTGATGCAGACGGACCTCAGCAATTTCCCGAACCTCCGCGCCGCTCGGGTGTTCACCCTGACCATGGTGGACCGCGCCGACGAGGCCCTGGCGCTCGTCGAGGGATGGTATCCCGAGTTATTGGCAGCGGAGCCCGTCGTCGACACCAGCAACCACGACCTGAGTAACGAGACGATGTTTGCCCTGAAACGGGCCGGCATGCACGAACAGCTGCGCCGACTTCAGGCGGTCGAGGAGGCGCATCAAAAGAAGGATCACGGGAACCGCCCGCCGGCCCAGAACGCCCGTGCCTTTGCCGGCAACGCTGCGGCCGCGGGAGACACGGAGCGGGCCGTGCGCCTGTGGAGGGAAGCGGTCGACCAGGGCTGGCTGGGCACCGCGGAATGGGGCTGGAAACTCACCGAATCGGAGTATCTCGGAGCGGCCGCATCGAGCCCCGAGGTGGCCGAACTCCAGGAGCGGATCGACACCGCGCTAGTCGCCCAGCGGGAGGCAGTCCGGCAGCAGCTGGCCGACCTCGGGCCAGGCGTCCGATTCTGAAACCCGGTCCTCTCCCCTCACCACTCCCCGGTGTTGGGCATGGACTGCCAGGGTTCTTTCGGCGGCAGGGCGTCGCCCTTCTGCAACAGCTCGATCGAGATACCGTCCGGCGAACGGACAAAGGCCATGTGTCCATCTCGCGGAGGCCGATTGATCACCACGCCGGCGGCCTGCAGGCGGTCGCAAAGGGCGTAAATATCGTCGACCAGATAGGCCAGATGACCGAAGTTCCGGCCCCCGGCATAGACCTCCGGATCCCAGTTGTGGGTCAGCTCCACCTGGGCCGAATCGTCACCGGGTGCCGCCAGAAAAACCAGGGTAAAGCGGCCCTGCTCGCTGTCGCGGCGGCGCAGTTCCTCAAGACCGAGGTGCTTGCAGTAGAAATCGAGCGAGGCGTCCAGATCCGAGACGCGGACCATGGTGTGCAGATATTTCATCGGGCTCTCCGGGTTGGCGAAACCGGATCATAGGCATTCGACGATGACGGCGAAAGATACATTAGACTTCTCGCAAGTTATGGTGTATATATTAGCTGTCACTAATACTTTGTCTCCCCCAAGACAACGAGTGGCCCAGTTGCCCGGGTGGATCGCCACCCGGGCATTTTTTCTAAGTGACATTAAGTATGCGCGATAATTAATTGATTATATGATGTATATATGTCCTGGCTAGGCGCACTAGCGATCGGTCTGAGTC
>JBATKC010000233.1:0-3507 GCA_049669065.1 Gammaproteobacteria bacterium | reverse complement strand
TATCCCTACCTTGCAACCCCCTGTTTCCTTATCGATCTTGGCGAACCGGTCGATCCGACCGAGGGTCTGATCACCGAGGCCGGTGAGCCGTATCGCTGGGAGGGTGGCTCAGGACCACGACGTTCGGTGGTCGCGTTCTCGGCGATATGCGCGCACAAGATGAGCTATCCGACTCCGACCGCCAGCTTTATCAACTACCGCCATACGCCGGTCAGCTACATCGACGATGCGCGACACCGGAACAAGCGTGAGCGGGTGATCTATTGCTGCTCGGAAGGCAGTGCCTATGACCCCGCAGCGGGCGGCCGGGTGCTGGGTGGTCCGGCTCGACAGCCGTTGGCCGCAGTGGCACTGGCCTACGACGAGAAGGAGGGCGCATTTGTGGCCACCGGCACCTATGGCGGCGACATGTTCGAACGCTTCTTTGATCAGTTCGGTTTCCAGCTGGCCTTGCAGCATCGGACCGACGATATCCGCCGTCCGGTAGATGGCAGCACCGAGGTCTTGCCGCTGGAGGATTACAGCGCCAGTTTCCGTCAGTGCTGAAACGTCACGAGGAGCGCTCGCGGCGAGCCGCGACCCCGTCTTCGGCCGCCAGCAACCGGGCCGCGATCTTCTTGTGACCCATCATCGCCGCCACCGCGGCCGGCGTGCGGCCGGCTCCGTCAGTGAGCGCTGGATCCGCACCGGCGGCCAGTAGCAGCGTCACCATCTCCGCCTGACCCTCGCCGGCCGCGATATGCAGCGCGGTGGCACCGGATTCTTCCGTCGCTTCGAGATCCATAAGGCCGCTATCAAGCAATCCCTGGACGGTGTCCGTATGACGCCCCGTCAGCGCGCGCATCAATGGCGTCCAGCCGTAACCGTCGGCCAGATTGGGTTCTGCTCCGGCCGCGATCAACAGCAGAGCGGCGGCGGTGTTGCCCTTGGCCGAAGCCAGCAACAGCGCGGTCCAGCCCAGCCGGGCCACGGCGTTCAATTGCGCGCCACTATCGATCAGCAGTCGGGTCACCGGCACGCTGCCGCCGGTGGCGGCGAACATCAATGGCGTACCCAGATGTTGGTTGCGCGCGTTGACGTCGGCGCCCGCCTCGATCAGGTCCCGAGTCAGATCGAAATCACCGGCCTGAGCAGCGATCATCAGCGCGGTCTTGCCGTCTCCGCCGGCCAGATCCGGATCCGGATTCGCGCTCAACATCTGCTCGAGGCTGGTCAGGTCCTGTTTCTTTATCGCCGCGGACCATGCTTCGGCATCCGCCTGCGCGGCGGGTCCGCCAGCGCATCCCGCGGCGAGCAGCAAGAGTAACGCCCCATTCGCAACCCGTCGTGTGGCCATGACACCGGAGCTGGACAGCTGCCATCGCAACGAGCAGCGCACAGGCCAGCGGACAATCCAGCGACCAGGCCAGAGCATCGTCGGCTAAACCATGCCGCTGATGTGACCGTCGATCAGATCCATGCGCGTTGCCTGGGGTACCGCGGGCAGTCCCGGCATGCGCACGACATCGCCGACCAGGGGCACCAGATATCCGGCGCCGGCAGACAGCAGCACACGGCGGATCTTGAGTTCGAAATCCTCCGGTCGGCCGACCACGGTGGCATCGCCGGTAAAAGACAACGGCGTCTTGGCAACACACAGCGGCAGCGACGAATAGCCGAGACGTTCGATGCGCTCGATGTCACGCTCCGCCGGGTGTTCATAGGTGACCAGGTTGGCGCCGTACATGGCACTGGCGATCCGGTGCAGCTTGGCCTTGACCGGCTCGCTGCGTGAGTAGAGCGGATCGAATTTCCTGCCCGGCTCTTCGGCGTGGTGCAATACTGTCTCCGCCAGTTCGACTGCGCCGTCACCGCCGCGTTGATACAGGTCGGTGACCGCGCAGGCCACCCGATGCTTTTCACAGGCGCGCTGGATCACCGCGACTTCCTCGTCCGTATCGGCATCGAAACGGTTGATCGCCACGACCGGGACCTTGGCAAACGTCTTGACCGATTCGATATGGCGGCCGAGATTGCCCAGCCCGCGTTCGACGGCCTTGGCATCGGGTGCATCGAGTCGGGCCTTGGCCACCCCGCCATGGCGTTTCAGCGCGCGTACCGTAGCTACCAGAACCACTGCAGCGGGATCCAGTCCGGCATTGACGCACTTGATGTCAAAAAATTTCTCGCCACCGAGATCGAAACCGAAACCGGCTTCGGTGACGGTCCAGTCGGCATGATGCATCGCCATGCGGGTGGCGACCAGAGAATTACAGCCGTGGGCGATGTTGGCGAACGGGCCGCCATGGACCAGCGCCGGGACGCCCTCCGAAGTCTGCACCAGGTTGGGCAGCATCGCGTCGCGCAGCAGCGTCATCATCGCGCCGACGGCGCCCAGATCACCCGCGGTGAACGGTATCCCCTCGCGGGTTTCGGCGATGATCAGCCGTTCGAGTCGCGCGCGCAGATCGTCGTAATCCTCGGCCAGACACAGAGCGGCCATCACCTCCGACGCGGGCGTGATTTCGAATCCGGTCTCGCGTGGCACGCCCTGGATCGGACCGCCGAGTCCGAGCACGATCTGGCGCAGTGAACGATCGTTCAGATCTATCACCCGTGGCCAGAGGATATGCCTGGGATCCAGATGCGGGGGGCGGTCCCGGTGCAGATGGTTGTCGAGCAGCGCAGCGAGGAGATTGTGCGCTGAGGTGATCGCATGGAAGTCGCCGGTGAAATGCAGATTGATATCATCGGCCGGGACCAGGCTGGAGCGGCCGCCACCGGTCGCGCCGCCCTTCATACCGAAGGTCGGTCCCAGCGAGGGCTCGCGCAGCGTCAGACAAACGCTGCGGCCGAGTTTCGCCAGGCCCTGACTGAGACCTGTCGAGACCGTGGTCTTGCCTTCTCCGGCGCCGGTCGGGGTCATCGCAGAGACCAGGATCAGCTTGCCGGGCGAACCGCCGGCGCCGATCGCTTCGAGGCGGATCTTGGCCTTGTCCTTGCCGTAGGGCAACAGGTGATCCTCGGCGACGCCAAGGTTTGACGCCACTTCGTGGATCGGGCGCGTCGTGCTCATGCAGCCACTCCTGTTGCCAACGGAAATCGCGCTTGAGCCTATTGCACTGTCAGCCGTCCGTCCACTCTGACCGTTGCATGTTGCGGCGGGCCGCAGTCCGAGGTCATCATCCAGCCTCGGCCAACGGAGACACCTGGATGGAGGAGTGGGTCATCGAGACGGCGCGGCTCGGCCTGCGCCGGCTGCAGGCAGGCGATCTGGCGCAGATCCGTCGCATGTCCTGGCTTGATGCAGATCGCGTGCTGCATCGCAGCCTGGAGGAATACGCGCGGGTCGGCCATGGCTTTTGGGCCGTGATCCTCCGGTCCAGCGGTGAGTTTGTCGGTATCTGCGGTTTGCTCGACCAGGAAATCGAGGGCCGCAGGGAACCCGAGGTCGGCTATCACCTGATCGAAATCTTCCATGCGCAAGGGATCGCAACCGAGGCCGCGCGGGGTGTGATGGATTATGCC
>JBATKC010000232.1:0-5379 GCA_049669065.1 Gammaproteobacteria bacterium | reverse complement strand
GCCTCTTCGAGCTGTTCCGGGTTCTCGTGGAAGCGCTTGGCGATCGGGCGATAGGCGGGATCGAACTTCAGCGACAGGTCGGTGGTGAACATGATCGGCGCATGCCGCTTGGTCGGATCGTGGGCATCCGGCACCAGGTTGGAGGCGGCACCGTCCTTCGGGACCCACTGGATCGCGCCGGCGGGGCTCTTGGTCTGTTCCCACTCGAAGTTGAACAGGTTGTCCAGATACTGATTGGACCACCGGGTGGGGGTCACCGACCAGGCGCCTTCCAGGCCGCTGGTGATGGTGTCGGCACCCTTGCCGGTGCCGCACTTGTTCATCCAGCCGAGGCCCTGCTCCTCGACGCCGGCACCCGCCGGGGCGGGACCGACGCACTTGGACGGATCGGCGGCGCCGTGGCCCTTGCCGAAGGTGTGCCCGCCGACGATAAGCGCGACGGTCTCTTCATCATTCATGGCCATGCGGCCGAAGGTCTCGCGGATGTCGTGGGCCGCCAACAGCGGATCCGGGTTGCCGTTCGGCCCCTCCGGATTCACGTAGATCAGGCCCATCTGGACCGCCGCGAGGGGGTTCTCCAGCTTGCGGCCTTCGGAATAGCGCTCGTCGGCCAGGAACTCGTTCTCCGGGCCCCAGTAGATCAGATCCGGCTCCCAGGTGTCTTCACGCCCGCCGCCGAAGCCGTAGGTCTTGAAGCCCATTGAATCCATTGCGACGTTTCCGGTCAGCACCATCAGATCGGCCCAGGAGATTTTCGAGCCGTACTTCTGCTTGATCGGCCACAGCAGCCGCCGGGCCTTGTCCAGATTGCCATTGTCGGGCCAGCTGTTGAGCGGTTCGAAACGCTGCTGGCCGCCGCCGGCGCCGCCGCGGCCGTCTGCGATCCGGTAGGTGCCCGCGCTGTGCCAGGCCATCCGGATAAACAAGGGGCCATAATTACCCCAGTCTGCCGGCCACCAGTCCTGGGAGGTCGTCAACAAGGCCTCGATGTCCTTGACCAGGGCATCCAGGTCGAGGCTTTCGAACTCCTCGGCGTAGTTGGTGTTCTGATTCAGCGGATCGTAGGTTGCCGCGTTCTGGCGCAGCGGATCCAGGTTCAGAGTCTTGGGCCACCAGAACTGGACCGTCTTCGGCTCCATTTGAGCCATGGCGGAGCTCAGCGTCAGCAGCGTAAATACGGTCGCCAGGGCGGCGACAATCGGTTTGGTTAATTTAGACATGGCAAACAGATCTCCCCAAAAAAGAATTCCATTCGGCATCAGCCCGAATCTAGAATCATTCTAAACAAATGTTTAAACAAAAGGAACAGTTAGCCCCGGCAGACGCAAAACACCCGGATAAACAGAGGAGTATTCCGGCGCCAGCGCCCGCAGATTGCCTGACCCAAAGTCTAGTCCCGCGGATCTGACTTTGCCGCGCCTTTCGCTCCCCAAAAGGTGAGCGCCGGTGCCCGCCGCGCAGCGCATCTGAAACACAAAATCAATGGATTAGCCTGGTCCAGCCCTGACATCCACTGTGCTCGTGGGGACAGTTGACCGATTTGCGCCGATACCGGGGGAGCTAGGCTGGACAGGATAAATAGGTAAACTGTCCCCGCAATTCGTACCAGTCAGCCGCCAGATCAACGAGGGGGAATGTTCATGAATACGCATGTGAAAAACGCGGGATGGCTTGTTGCAGCGGCGTTGTTCTCCCACAGCGCTCTCGCAGACATGCAGCTGACGATCAGCGAGAGGAGCACGAATGACCCGTCGGCGTCGGGCGAGACGGTGATGTCCATCCGCGACGGCATGGTGCGGTTCACCGGAACCGGTGCCGGCGACGCGGGCCAGGCCGTGCTGTTCGACTCGGCGAGCGGCACCCTCACTCAGATCGACCACACCCGCCGGTCCTACATGGTCATGGACCGCGCCAGCATGGATCAGATGGCGGAGCAGACGTCGGCGATGATGAAAGAATTCGAGCAACAGTTTGCCAACATGCCAAAAGAGCAGCGGGACGCGATGATGAGGGCCATGCCCGGGATGGCTGAACGGATGGGCGGCAAGAAAGAAGCACGCAGTTTCGAGTTCGAATGGGTCGGCGGCGAGGGCAGCTATATCGGAATCCCGTGCAAGAATGCCAAGGTGACCACCTCAGACGGCGAAGTCAGCAACGCGTGTATCGCCACCAAGGACGCCATCGGCATTTCTGATGCGGACTTCGAGGCGCTGGCATCCATGTTCGATACCATGGCGGAATTCGCCAGTCGCTTCAGCGAAAATGCCGATATGCCGGACATGCGCAAGATCGGTGGCTTTCCCATTGCCACGAGCGACCCGAACAGCGGCTCGAGTTCAGAGCTGACCGCACGCAGCGACGCGAAACTGGACGCCGGATTGTTTGCAGTGCCGGCAGACTACACTCGCCAGTCCATGCCCGGTATCGGGTCCAATTGAATGTCCCTCGACAGGGTGCCGGGTCTGTTTCCAACGAAATAAACCCGGCACCTTTCGCATCGGAATTGGCGCTGGACGGATTGCGCAAAGCAGGACTATCGATTCCTGACTAGCGTTAAATGCGTTCACAGTTTGCCAAGTGGTTCCCGCTTGATCTGAGGTGGGGATGAACGAGACAGATAAACTGTCGCCATATTTCAGTATGCGCCGCCCATCAGCTGGCAAGAGGAATCCGACAAACTGTCCGGCGGAGTAAATGCGTATGCTAGCCCTGATGCCTGTTTGGGCCTGGGTGGCGGCGGCCATGGTGACCTTTGCGGCGGGATTCGTGAAGGGCGCGGTGGGTTTCGCCATGCCGCTGGTTATGATCTCCGGTCTGGGTCTGTTCCTTGAGCCCAGGCTGGCCATCGCCGGGATTATTCTGCCGATCGTCGTATCGAATTTCATGCAGGTGGCGCGCTTCGGTCTCGCCGAAGCGAAATCGGCCATCGCGGAATACTGGCGCTATATCCTGATCGTTTGCGTGATGATCGTGTCGGTGGCCCAGCTCGTCACTCACATCTCTACCCAGGCGATGTATCTGGTTCTGGGCGCGCCCGTCGTGATCCTGTCGCTGATCCAGCTCATCGGCGTCCGCTTCCACGTCCCGCAGAACCATCGGCGGATGGTCGAGTGGAGCGTCGGTGCGCTGGCCGGTGGCCTCGGCGGGCTGACCGGGACGTGGGGGCCGCCCACGGTTTTGTATCTGATCGCGCTCGACACACCGAAGGCGCGGCAGATCCTGGTGCAGGGTGTGGTCTATGGTCTCGGCTCAGTCAGTCTGCTGGTGGGGCATCTGCACTCGGGCGTGCTCAACCCGGTGACGGCGCCGTTTTCGGCGCTGATGCTGATCCCGGCCTATCTCGGCATGCAGGCGGGGTTCCGGCTGGGTGACCGCCTGGACCCGGATGTGTTCCGCAAGGCGACGCTGGTGATCCTGATTATCGCCGGCGCGAATCTGGTCCGTCGCGGCATATTCGGTTGATCCGCGCTGCGGTGCCTGCGCCTACAGTGCCGGTGTTCGCCTATTCGCTTATTTACGCCTACGGTGCCGGTGTTCGGTTATTCGCTTACGTGGCACCCGCTTCCTATCTCCCGATAGAAAATCGTATCAGATTGAAATCATTCAGCTTTGCTCGTTTCATAAACCGATCATGGGAATCTGTTAGCATTTTTCGATGCAGCAGGCTAAGGCAGCAGTTACCCAAATCAGCAACCGGCGGACGCCGTTGCGGGCCTTGCGCAGCTTCTGTGCGGCGGCCAGGCATCAGAGCTTCAAACTGGCGGCGGAGGAGCTGTTCGTGACCGCCTCGGCCGTCAGTCATCAGGTCAAAGGGCTGGAGGAAGAGCTTGGCGTCAGCCTGTTCGATCGGAGTGCGCGGACCCTGACATTGACCGAGGCAGGCCAGGCGCTGTTTGACGATATCGACCCGCTCCTGCGTGAGATCAATCTCGTGACGTCGCGGTTTCGCAATCGACATCAGCGCCAGACGCTGCGCATTTCGGTACAGCCGTTTTTTGCCAGCGAGCTATTCGTCCCGCGGCTGGCGGAATTTTCTACGCTGCATCCGGACATCGACATGCAGATCGACACCAGTAATGAGGCCTGGGAACATCACCCACCGGTTGCTGACGTCTCGATCCGGGTATTCCGCAGCGCGCCGCCGAAACTCGTCGCCGATGCTTTTTATCCGCTGCGGCTCGTGCCTGCATGTTCGCCCGCTTTATACAAAAAGATTTTCGACAAGCGCAAGGAAACCGTGCGCCCGTTCCCGATGATTGTGCACAATCAACGCAGCGACCAGTGGCAACTATGGTCCGCCTCGGCCGGCGTCGAGCTACCGAAACCACTAAAAATCATCGAGCTCAACTCCACCGTCGCCGTAGTGCGCGCGGCCCAGCAGGAGCTGGGGGTGGCGATCGTGCCCATGCCGCTGAGTCAGCAACTGTTTGCTTCCGGCCAGCTCGTGCGCCTCTACGAACACGAGGCGCCCACCAAGGACCGGTTTTATTTCGTGTGCTCGCCCGATATGGCCCAAACACCGGCGGTCCAGGCGCTGCGCAAATGGGTGCTCAAGACCTTCTCTCCGCTGACATGAATTTTTCTATGCTGAGCGGCTAATTTTTTTCGTTTGTCGGTTCCGCCCTCCCGCCCTACATTGACGCTCAAACCGGTGCGCAGACCGCGCACCATCAGGTTCGAGTAAAGAACGGACTAAAGGGTAGGACCATGAAATCACTCGACAAAATTGCCAATGGCACGAAGCTCCAGCGCCCATCGTCACTGCGACGCATGCTGGATTTCGCCTGCCAGACGATGGCGAACCACACTGCTGCAGGCCCCGGGAGCCTGGCTCCAGCTCAGGCCACGGTTGCGCGCCGCGCAGCTGTGCAGGCCCAGCCTGGCTCCTACGAGCATCGTGGACCCGCGCAGCGTAGCCACGCTACCTATACCAAATTCTCGACGCCGCTGCGGCAGGTTTTCTGGATCTGAGATCCGCACCGTGGTTTGAGTAAGGACTGATCCTGGGAATTCGATCCATGGATCGAGAGGTTTGACGACCTCGCCATCGTGATCCGAAACCAGGTCGATAGCTTCCGCAACGCACTCCAGGAAAGCTCATCAGGGGGCACTATGAGAGGGGCAACGAACAAGCTGGCGGCCGCTGATCAAAAACAGGCGACGATTACCGACGTTGCGAGTCTGGCCGGGGTGTCCATCAAGACGGTCTCACGCGTGGCCAATCGAGAGCCACACGTAAGAGAGGCGACCCGGCGCCAGGTTCAGGCGGCGATTGATCAGCTCGGCTACAAAGCCAACCCCTACGCGCGTTATCTGAGTTCTCTGCGCACAAAGGCCTCCGCGGCTCCGGCCGCAGCAGACACCCGGAGAGCGAGCGAC
>JBATKC010000231.1:0-8462 GCA_049669065.1 Gammaproteobacteria bacterium | reverse complement strand
ACCGGGAAGTGCTCGAGGCGAGGGGCTGGGAGGGCGTCGAACTGGTCGAGGCCGACGCGCTGCGGCCGGAGAGCCTCGACGCGGCATTGACCGGTATCGATGTGGCGTTTTATCTGGTCCATTCCATGGCCGCCGGGCGCAAGTTTGCGGATATCGATCTCGAGGCGGCACGTAACTTCGCCGCCGCCGCGGCCCGGGTCGGCGTCGGTCGTATTGTCTATCTCGGCGGCCTGATACCGGCGCAGCCAAAATCCCAGCATCTGACATCGCGGGCCGCCACCGGCGATGTGCTGCGAGAAGGTTCCGTGCCGGTGACCGAGATCCGCGCCGGGATGATCGTCGGGCCCGGTTCGGCCGCCTATGAGGTGATCCGCGATCTGGTCAACTATCTGCCGGTGATGATCACGCCGCGCTGGGTCCAATCGCGGTCCACGCCGATCGCGCTGGACAATCTGCTCGACTATCTGGCCGGTGTGGCTGCACTGGCGGAGACTGCCGGCCAGACGTATGACGTGGGCGGGCCCGAAGTCCTGAGCTATGAGCAGTTGATGCGCCAGTATGGCGATCTGGTCGGTCGGAGCTTCAGGCTGCTCAGCCTGCCGGTACTGACGCCACGCCTGTCTTCCTACTGGCTGCGTTTTGTCACCGCGGTCCCAACCCGCATCGCCCGGGCGCTGATCGATGGCCTCGAGCACGATGTGATCGCCGACGATGCGGAGATCCGCAAGCTGATCCAGCCTGAGCTGCTCGATTTCAAACAATCGGTAGAGGCGGCGCTGGAAGCCGAGCGCAACAACGCGCTGGTGGCACACTGGGTCGAAGGATCCATGGTCTGCCGCAATTTCCATCCCGAGTATGCGTTTTATGCCAAGAAGGCCGGTGACGAGGCACAGACCACCGCCAGCGCCGCTGCCGTCTGGCGCCAGGTCACGGCCTTTGGCGGCTTACAGGGGTATTACTACGCTGATTTCCTGTGGTTCTTGCGCCGGCTGCTGGACTGGGTCGTCGGCGGACCCAGCTTCCGCCGCCGGCGCAGGCACCCGGACGATCTGCGGGTCGGCGATGTGGTGGATTCGTGGCGCGCGATCGCGGTCGAACCCGGTCAGCGTCTGACCCTGCTGATGGAAATGAAGGCCCCCGGCGCCGGGGTGCTGGAGTTTGTGATCCGCGATCTTGGGGATCGGCGGATGGTCAGTGCGACCGCTTACTGGCACCCGGCCGGGCCGCCCGGACTGATCTACTGGTATTTACTGCTGCCGGCGCATCTGTTTTTGTTCAAAGGCCTGACCCGGGCGATCGCCCGTCGGGCGGAGCTGGCCGCCGAGAGGGCCCGATAGCGTTCCGGCAAGGGTCTGCGCCAGCGCGTTGAAGCGGTGAGCGCGACAAACAGCCCCGGGCATGCCGCGCACACCGGTCTGATCTGAGCGGTGATTTGCGACACCCCGACGGGTCTGGTTTAGTTGACGACCGCCCCCAATACCGGAGATCACCATGCGCGTTGCGTTTGCCACTCTGATGAGTCTTACTTGCCTTGCCGCCGCCGCACAATCGGTGCCCGACGCGATCCTCGGCAAGGCCGGCCCGCCCAGCGGACAGCCGCTCGCTTATTTTGAGGATGATCCGGCCACGCTCGGCTATCTGGCCTTGCCGGAGGGCCCGGGACCCCATGGTGCGGTGATCCTGATCCACGAATGGAACGGACTGGTCGATCGTATCCGGCAGACGGCCGACGCATTCGCGGCCGAGGGCTATGTGGCGCTGGCCGCCGATCTCTATGCCGGGCGCACCGGCAGCAGCCGTGATGAGAACATCGCGCTGGTCAGGGAGACCCGTGCCGATCCGGAACGCATGATCGCCAACCTGGACGCGGCGGCGCGATATCTGCGCAGCCGCGGGGATGTTTCTGGCCGGGTCGCCGCGATCGGCTGGTGCTTTGGCGGTGGCGTGGCGCTCAGCTACGCGTTGGGCGGCGAGAACCACGAGGGGACCGCCATCTTTTACGGGAGCCTGCTCGAGGATCCCGAGCAGATGTCCCACGTCCATCACGAGATCTACGGCACCTTCGCCGGAGACGATCGTGGCATTCCACCGGAGCAGGTCGAGCGCTTTGTCGCCGCGCTGCGGGCCGCCGGGATCGACAATGACGTCCATGTCTATGACGACGTCAAACACGGGTTCTGGCTCTATGTGGACAGGGATCCCGAGACCAATCTCGAACCGGCGGCCGATGCCTGGCAGCGCCTGAAGGATTATCTCGGCCGCACGATAGGCAGTGCCGAGTAAATCCCGGCGCTGCCAGCGTGCCCTCCCGGGCCTGGGTTTGGCGCAGAGCCCGCCTGCGGGAGGTTCTTGGTAAATCAGCCAAAAGGCAAAAACGGGCAGTGGATCAAGGGTTTTCAGCCGTCATCAGGGTATCGTGATGGCTGATATGTGTTGATCGGGAGACAGATTTGCTGACCGCCGTGCGCTATGTGCCCAGACCGCTGCGAGGCCTGATTACCGCCTCGACGCCGGTACCGAAGGATCTTTCCAGCGTAACGACCGCCGCGCGCAAGCTGGAGACAGATCCGGCGTCGCTGGGCATGGAACAGGCCGGCGTAGACGCGATCTGGGACTGCGTCGAAGGCATGTACGGCACCGGGATGCATCCCGGGATCTCCTTTGTGCTGCGCCGACACGGCGAGGTCGTGATCAAGCGGGCCATCGGTCACGCGCGTGGCAACGGGCCTGGCGACGAACAGGCTGAACCGGTGGCGATGACGCCGGATACACCGGTGTGTCTGTATTCGTCCAGCAAGGCGATGGCGGCGATGACGGTGCATCTGCTGTCCGAGCGCAAGCAGCTGAGCCTGCTCGACCCGGTCAGCCACTACATCCCCGAGTTCGGGCAGAACGGCAAACATGACATCACCATCTATCAGCTGTTGTGTCACAAAGCCGGGATCCCGACGGTCAAGGCCGAAGATCACGAGGATCTGGCCGAGCTGCTGCTGGACCGCAAAGAGATCCTGCGGCGGCTGTATGCAGCCGCGCCGGAAAAGCCCGGGCACCATCATGCTTACCATGCGTTGACCGCCGGCTTTGTGATCGCCGATCTGGTCGAGCGGGTCTCCGGGCTCGGTTTCCGGCGTTTCTTCCGCGACAACATCAGCACCCCGCTCGGTCTGCGTGGTCTCGATTTCGGCGCGCGCGGCGGCACGCTGGCGAAACTTGCAACCAATTACGTCACCGGCTCCCATCTCAACGCACCCGGTGATATCTATCTGCGCCGCGCCATCGGCACGACCCTGAAACGCGCGGTCGAGATTTCGAATGATCCGCGTTTCTATGCGGCGGTGATCCCGGCCGGCAACGGCGTCGGCACCGCCGACCAGTGTTCGCGTTTCTTCCAGTGTCTGCTCAACGGCGGCGAACTTGACGGGGTGCGCGTTTTCGAGCCGCTGACCGTGCGTCGCGCGGTGGCCGAAGTCGGCAAAGCGGAGCTGGACCGTTCGCTGCTGGTGCCGGTCCGCTATTCAGCCGGGATGATGCTGGGCAGCCGGAGTATCGGTCTCTACGGCCCGGATACCGAAAAGGCCTTCGGCCATCTCGGCTTTACCAACAACTTTATCTGGGCCGATCCGGAGCGCGATATATCGGTGGCGCTGCTGACCACCGGCAAGCTGATGGTCGGTCTGCATCTGCCATATCTGATGATGCTATTGCGGAATATTTCGCGCTATTGCCCCAAGCTCAGCGATGCCGAGCAAGAAGCTGCGCAGATAGCATGCGGGACGTCCTGATCAGCCAGAGGCGCCGGAGAGAGCCCGTTACTTATAGCGGTGCCCGTGCTTGATCACCAGGTCCACATCCTGCAGAAGTCCGATATGGCGCAGCACATCACCCTTGACCGCGATGATGTCCGCATATTTGCCTTCGGTGATGGTGCCGACCTGGTCGTCCACCCCCATCAACACCGAGGGCCAGTAGCTGGCGGAGCGGATCGCCTGCATGGCCGGATAGTCGAATTCGTTGACCCAGACGTCCAGCTCGTGCCAGGTGGACTGGCTGTGGAATTTCATCGGGATGCCGCTGTCGGTGCCGATCAGCAGCACCACGCCTGCATTGCGTAGCTGGTCGAATTTGCGTTGCAGCGTGGGTTTGCGCGCCGGCGTGATCTGGAAGTAGGACAGACGGTCCGGGTGGGCAAATGAACCGCGGATATCCTCGATAATCGATTCGGACAGCCCCAGATGCCAGGACGTGTCGTCCAGCTCCTCCGGGTTGTCGCGCAGATATTCATAGTTGTAGAGGCCCTCGATGGTCGGGGTCCAATACAAAGGGCCCAGGTTCATTTTCGCGGTGCGCTCTTCGATCATGCTCATCACGTCGGGGGGATACTCCGGCGCTGTCGCCAACCCGGTGTGTTCGAAATTGTCCACGCCCGCCAGCAGGCCGCGGCGGATCTCCTCGGGACGGTGCGCATGCGCGACGACGATCAGACCGCGGTCATGGGCCTCGTCCACCACCGCCTCGAGCTCTTCCATGGTCATCTGGTCCTGGTCGATCAGCTTGATCACGTCGACACCGGCATCGGCCAGACGCCGGACCTTGGCGCGGGCGTCGCGAGACCCTTCTACACCCCAGCGGAAAGCCTCGGTGCCGGGGTAGGGCTCTTTCTGGATAAACGGGCCGGAGACATACAGCGTCGGGCCCGGGATCTTGCCGGTGTTGATGGCGTCGCGCACCGCAATGCTGGCGTTGAGCGGTGCGCCCAGGTCGCGGGCGCTAGTTACGCCGGCCAGCAGCAATTGATGGGCCGAGGCCGGCATGATCACGCTCTCGAACTGGTCCAGATAGGTCTTGTCCCAGTGCTCATAGTCGGTGTGGCCGTTGATCATCAGGTGCACGTGCATGTCCCACAGCCCTGGCAGCACGCTCATGCCTTCGGTTGAGATCACTTCTGCGTCTTCCGGCACCGGCAGGGTTTCGACCTGACCGACCGCGACGATGCGCTCGCCTTCAATCAGGATCACGCTGTTGCGTATCGGTGCGCCGCCAAACCCGTCGATCAGGGTGCCGCCGACCAGTGCCTTGGTGTCAGCGGCCAGCAGACTGGCCGACCACAGGATCGCCGCAACACAGGTCAGCGCCTTCAGTCGGATCGAGAGCGGAGACGATTGTGTTCCCATAAAAAATCTACCCCGGTGCGCGCTGTCAGAGATTTTCGGATCGGAAGCGGCCGCAGAGCTAGCGGGCGGAGCGTCCGGTGAACGTGTAGTTGGACCGGCAGCATATCAAGCTGGCTGGTGCCGGCAAACACATCGCAGAAGCCGTTGCGAAGCCAGATTTGGATCGCGCGCCGATAGCGGCCCCCGTGTCGCGATCCTGCCACACGCTGCCCGGTTATCTTGCCCCCGGGCCCGGCCATAGGCGAACATTCCCGAACAGGCCATCTGATAACGGGGCTCTTAACCACGGCAGGACCTGATCCCGTCGCCGAAGATCCGCCCGCGAACGGCCCACGGGGAGCCCCTTGGCACATTCATTATTCGGAGATCGAGCAAAGCGCCTGATGCGGCGTTGGCCCTGGGTGCAACGCATTCTCTGGGGTTTCGAGTCCGTATTGATAGGCCTGACCATCGCGGTGTTGCGGCTGTTGCGGCCGGACCAGGCAGCCGCGGCGGGCGGCTGGATTCTGCGGCAGGTGGGTCCCAGGCAGAAGAAAAGCCGGCATCTGCGGCGCAATTATTCCATCGCGTTTCCCGATCTCGATGCCGGCGGGATCGAAGCGCTGGTCAAGGCGTCCTGGACCAACTTCGGCGCCTGTATGGTCGAATACGCGCATCTGGACGATATCGCCAACGGGCGCCGCGGTGCCGGTCTTGAGTGCGTGGTGGCGCCCGGGATCCGCGCCTTGGAGGCCCGGGACCGCCCGGCGATCTTTTTCACCGCCCATCTCGGCAACTGGGAACTGGCGGCGCTGGCCATATATGAACAGCGCATCCCGGTGACCGCGGTCTACTCGCCGCTGCCAAACCCGGGCCTGGACCGGCGTTTGGCGAAGTACCGCAGCGTGCTGGGCTGCAAGCTGGTCCCCCGGTCCGACAGCATGCGACCGCTTCTGGCTGAGGTAAAAGCCGGTCGCTCCATCGGCCTGCTGGTGGACCAGAAAGTGGAGAACGGCGAGCCCCTGCCATTCTTCGGGCGCGATAAAATGACCACTCTGATCCCGGCCAGACTGGCGCTGCGACATGATCTCGAACTGGTGCCGATCCGGATCCAGCGGCTCGAAGGCTCGCGTTTTCGCGCCACGTTTCTCGAGCCGGTGCGTGCCGACGCCGGGGCAGGCGGAGAGATCGAGCAGGCGCGGCAGATGATGACCCGGGTCAATCAGCTGTTTGAGGAGTGGATCCGGGATGACCCCGGTCAGTGGTTCTGTGGCAATCGCCGCTGGCCAAAAGACAGACAGGCTGCCGGTGAAGTGACCGGGGGCAAACACGCCGCGGCGAAGTGAAGGGAGAACGTGATGCCGATCCTGAGTGATGCGGTCAAGAAGATTCTGATCATCGCCGGCACCGGGCCGTTGCCGCGCAGCCTGCGCATCCGCTCACGCGAGCGCCTGATGGCGGACCTGGAACTGGGCATCGCGGAACGGGCCGAGTTGCTGATTGTCGGCCATCCCAAGAGCGGCAACACCTGGCTCAAGGCGATGCTGTCGCGGCTCTATCAGGTCCGTTTCGGCATGCCTGAACGGCTGGTCAACAAGTCCGATGAATATTCGCGACGAAACCCGGAGATCCCGCGCATGGCGGCGACCAACGGGTGTTACAGCTATGAGGGTGCGGTCGGTCGTGCGTTGACGCCGGAAGCCGATGACAACCCGCTCAAACACAAGGCAGTGATGCTGCTGGCGCGCAATCCGCTGGATATCTCGGTGTCCTGGTATATGCAGTTCACCAAGCGCCAGTCGGCGCGCAAGCAGGAATTGATCAACCACAACCTGGATCGGCCCATCGACCGGCGCACGGTGCAGATGTGGGACTTTGTCCGCCACAGCGAGATCGGTCTGCCATTCCTGATCGACTATCTGAACAACTGGGCACGCAATATCGAGGCCTTGCCGCGGGGTACGATCATCCGCTATGAAGATCTGCGCCATCAGACCGCTGCCACGCTGGCACGTGTGCTGACGCTGATGGGCGCCAGCTTTAGCGACGAAGAGATTCAGGCCGCCGTCGAGTGGGGCTCGTTCGAGAATCTGCGCAAGCTCGAGGTCGAGGGCTTCTTCCGCCAGGGCGGCATGACCCTGCGCAACAAGAAGGACGAGGAGAGTTTCAAGGTCCGGCGCGCCAAAGTGGGCGGCTATCGCGACTATTTCCCCCCCGACCAGGTTGCGGAGCTCGAGCAGCTGGTCGACGAACGGTTATCACCGGTATTCGGCTACACGCCTGTGGGCGCGGAGGCCGCGGCGCCGGATAAGGTAGCTGCCTCCGACCGCGCCGGTGTTTCGTAGGGCCGCATGAATCATCCCGCCACGGGTCCACGTACCTGGCTGGTGCTCGGCGACAAGCGCGGCGATAACGGCCAGGTCGAGACCGTGGCCGCCGGTCTGCCGTGGCCATGGGAGCGCAGGTTCGTGCAGATGCGCCCGCAGTGGGTCTATGGCAAACCGCGGGTGCGTCCGTCTCTGGACCACATCGATCTGGAGAAGTCCGACGCTCTCGAGCCGCCCTGGCCCGATCTGATCCTGACCATCGGTCGGCGGCCTTCGTCGGTGGCGCTCTGGATCCAGCGACAATCAGGCGGGCACAGCCGCATCGTATATATCGGCAAACCCTCGACCCGGATCGAGCGGTTTGATCTTCTGGTGGTCAGCGGCGAGATCCTGATGCCGCCGCTGGACAACGTGATGCGCACCGATCTGCCGCTGATGCGGGTGGAACAGGACGCGGCTGAGCTGGAGACCTGGCGGCAGCGTTTTGCGGCGCTGCCGCGGCCGCTGGTGGGTTTTCTGCTGGGGGGTCCGACCAAGCCGTTTGTCTATGATCGCGGCGTCCTCGATCGGGTACTGACGCTCGCCCGTGACGTCACCGAGACGCAGGGCGGGACCGCGTATCTCACCACCAGCCGCCGCACCCCGGAATGGTTTGCCGTGGCGCTGGAGCAAGAGATGCCGACCGGCAGTCAGCTGTTCCGCTGGTCGGCCACCGCACCCGACAACCCCTACCGGGGCATCCTGGGTCTTGCCGACGGGCTTGTGGTGACGGCGGACAGCATCTCGATGCTGGTGGAGGCGATCGGTCTGGGTCGACCGGCGGCGATCCTGACGCTGCCGGTCGGCGTCACCGGCCGGCTGGATCTGGCGCGACGCGACGCGCTGGCCTGGCTGTTTGCTACGCGTGAGCAGGGTGCCGGATCTGTCCGTCAGGGTCTGGCGCGGATGCTCTACCGGGCGCGGCTGGTGTACCAGAGCCGGAACT
>JBATKC010000230.1:0-3434 GCA_049669065.1 Gammaproteobacteria bacterium | reverse complement strand
AGCCGGGATCCCGCGACGGCATCACCATCTCGCCAGCCGGTTCGCGCAGGTTGTAACGGGAGCTCATGACGCGGCCATAGGCGCCGGCATTGGCGATGAGGATTACGTCACCCTCCTCCGCCGGTGGCAACAGACGCTCCACGCCCAGATAGTCGCCGGTCTCGCAGATCGGTCCGACCACGTCGGTCAGACGCGTGGCGGGCTGACCGATCCGGCTCAGATTGACGATCTCGTGGAACGCGCCGTAAAGCGCCGGGCGGATCAGGGAGTTCATGCCCGTGTTGATGCCCACATAGCCGATTTCGCCCTTGCCTTTGGTCTGGGTGACCCGTGCCACCAGCACACCCGCTGCCGCCACCACGTAGCGTCCGGGCTCCAGCCATAACGCATAGTCCGGGAATGCGTCTCTTACCTCGGTCAATGACGCATCCAGCTTGGCCATGTCGAGCGGCGCATCGGCGCCGGATTCCGGCACGCCCAGACCGCCGCCGAGGTTGAACACCGCGACCTCGGGCAGGGATGCGGCGACCCGGGCCAGCAGACCCGCCATCTCGCTCCAGTGGTCGCTGTCGAGAATGCCGCTGCCGGCGTGGACATGCAGCCCGATAATGCGCGCGCCGCATTGGTGGGCCAGCGTTGCCAGCTGGTCGACCTGGCTGATCGGGATGCCGAACTTCGAATGCTCGCCCGCGGTCTGCACATGGCGATGATGACCCTTGCCCGCGCCCGGATCGATGCGCGCGAACAGCTCGGCGCCGGCAAACAACTCCGGCCAGTGGACCAGCGGATAGAGGTTATCCAGCGTCAGCCGGACGCCGGATGCCAGCGCCTGCTCGTATTCGGTGCGCGGGGCAAAATTCGGGGTAAACAGGATCCGCGCGGGGTCCAGCCCCGGGAACAGCAGGCGCACATGTTCCAGCTCACCGACGGACACACATTCGAAAGTCAGACCCGCGTCATGCACCCGTTGCAGAACGGCCGGATGCCAGTTGGCCTTGGTCGCGTAGCAGACCCGTTCAATCGCTGTCAGCGACTGCAGATTACGGATCGACTGATCCACGATCTCCAGGTCATAAACAAACGCGGCCGCATCCACCGGTGCCAGCGCGAGCAGCTCATCGCGGCGCGCAAGCCACCACGGCTCCACCGGTCGGCCGAGTTCCACTGCCGCCCCAAACAGTTGTTCCCATGTCGGGCCCAGCACCGCGTCCTGCTCACCCACCCGGATCAGCAGATGATGCAGACGCTTGACCAGGCGATGGGCCTGTTCCTCATCCACGACGAAGGTCAGATTGAGATCGCTGGCCGCCTGACTGACCAGATGGATGCGGTGTTCCTCGAACAGTTCGAGCGCCGGACCCAGCCGATGCAGGATCGCGCGGATCTGCCGGCCGACCAGACTGACCGCGGCGCAACCGCCGATCACCCGCACCCGACACAGTCTGCCGAGTTCGCGCACCAGCCCATCCATCGCCTCCTCGTCGAGGCTGCTGACTTCCTGGTCGATAGACACGGTGACGCTGGTCTCGGAGGTGGACACCAGGTCGACCGAGACGCGGTGCTCGCCGAAGATGCGGAACGCGTCGGCGAGGAAGCCGACCTGCTGCCACATACCCGAGGTCTCCATCGAGACCAGGGTCAGACCGGTATTGATACTGATGGCCTTGACCCGGGGCGCGCCGTCCGCCGGCGTCGCGCTGATCCGCGTACCCGGCATCTCCGGGTGACTGGTACAGCGGATCTCCATCGGGATGCCGTGACGGCGTACCGGCGGCACGCTGCGCGGATGCAGTACCGCGCCACCGGTGCTGGCGATCTCCTGAGCCTCGGCATAATCCAGCGAGCGCAGCAGCCGGGCGGCGGTCACGATGCGCGGGTCGGCACTAAACATGCCCGGCACATCGGTCCAGATTTCAACTGCCGTGGCCTGGAGCTTGGCCGCGATGTAGGCGGCGGACACGTCGGAGCCGCCGCGTCCAAGCAGCACCGTGTCTCCACGATGGTCACGGGCGATAAAACCCTGGGTGAGCACCAGCGGACCGCAGCCGGCGAGGGTCTGCTGGAACAGCGGATCCGCATCGAAGTCACAACTCGCATTGAGATAGCGGCCGCGGCCTCCGCCGTCCTCGCGCCGGCTCTCGAGCACGCTGCGCGCGTCGAGCCAGTGACACGGCAGACCACGGGTGCTCAGATACGCGGCACCCAGACGGGTGGCCATCATCTCGCCGCTGGCCAGCACCCGCGCATGGGCGCGGGGGCTGACTTCATTCAACAGATGGATACCGTCGAGCACCTGGCGCAGTTGCTCGATCTCGTCGGCGATCAGCGCAGATCTGTCGAGCCCCAGATCAGCGGCCAATCTGAGGTGGATATGCTCGATTTCGTCTACACCGTAGAGGTGTTTCCCGGCGAGCGCGGCGTCAAGCAGCGCCACCAGCCGGTTGGACACGCCGGCAAGCGCCGAGTGCACGATGACCACCCGCTGTCCCTGCTCCAGCCGGTGGCGGACTTCCGCGGCGATGGCGTGCCAACGCTCCGCCGTGGCGACACTGGTACCGCCGAACTTGAGCACGGTCCAGCCGGGCGACACCGCATCCTCACCGTTCATCGACATACCATGACCAATACAGTTCTGTTCATCGCTGCTGCGTCCAATACGGCCCCGCCGATTTGGGAACCCGTATCATAGCGGCAAGGCACCGAGGCAGCGATCAGGACGCGTCGCCACCATCATGACTCCATCATCGCCAACAGCCATCACGCCGACCCGCTGCGGCATGCTCCTGCTCGCGCTGGCGTTGCTTGCATCGATGGCTGCGCAGGCGGGCACCGGCTTCGAGTTCGGCGTCGATCAGGTCGAGGGCGACGGCTGGCAAGCTCGCGACATCCGGGTCTCTGTGCTCCTGGCCGAGGACAGCCCGATACGCGCCGAAATCCTGATTGCGGAATTATCGCTGCCCGAGCCGGCGGGTCTGGTGAAGGGGATTCGCGGCCGCTGCGAGGCATTGTTTATCGATCCGCAGACGATCCGTTGCGCGCAAATCGATCTCACGCCGGGCGACCGGGTCGCGTCACTGCCGAGCTTGTCTGGCACTTTTAGCTATGAACGCGCCAGCGGCGCCCTGAGCTGGGACATGACCGCCCTCCCGGAAGCCGGCGCTGAGCTGCGCCTGCGCGGCGCCCAGCGCGGGACGAACTTATCCATCCGCCTGGACACCGTCGCGTTGAGCGCCGCCGTGCTCGCGCCGCTGTTTGCCTCGGGGGAAGACAATCCGCCGGAGCTCTTTGGCAGTCTCGATATCGTGCTCGAGGCAGAAAGCACCAGCGATGGGTTTAGCGTGGTGTATCGAGGTCAGGCCGAGGGCCTGGGCGGTAGCAACGCGCTGGGCACCAGCGCGGCCGACGGGGTCGCGCTCACATTCGAGGGCACGGCG
>JBATKC010000229.1:0-1625 GCA_049669065.1 Gammaproteobacteria bacterium | reverse complement strand
AGTCCCGGCGCAGCTCGATCTGCCAGCGCGGGCGCCCGCTGAGCAGGCTGAACGGCCGCGCATCCCAGCTGAGGGCGCCGATCGGGTGGTTATCGATGCTGAGCTGGGTCGCCGTACCCTGCCAGATCGTCCCGCGCAGCCCGCTCAGGACCACGTTCTCCGGCAGCAGCCAGCCGACGGCCACTCGAGCCGGCCACGAGATGAGCAGAAACAAGAGCAGCAAGATGGCCCCGAAGGCCACCAGCAGGAGCGGTTTTCGCATTAGCTCGGCTGCCTCAGGATCAGGCTGGCCGTCACCGTGCCGTCGGCGTTGCCGCGCTCGATGGATGCGGAGTCCAGGGCGAGACCATAGCTGCCCTGCAATTGCCCCAGCCAGCGGGCGAGGGCATCGAACGGTGCCGACTCGAGTCGCACCCGAATGCTGTCCTCTCCGACCGGCTGGTTACGCGTCAGGGCCTGACCGAGACCGAGCTGGCGCGCGCTGCGATCGATCACCACGACCAGCGACTGATCGGGATCGCCGGCCCCTGAGGTGACGCCTCCGCTGGCCTTTAGCTCGGCCGCGGCGCTCAACATCCATTCCAGATCCGCCTGTTTGCGCGTGACGCGCTCGGCGCGCTCGGTCGCGCTGGAACCCAGCGGATAGAGCACCAGCCCCCAGAACAGGATCAGCACGGATACCGCCGCGCCCACGCTGACAAAAAGCCGTTCGCGGGGCGCCAGATTCTCGAACCAGTCCTTCATGCGCCGCCCTCCGACACCTGGAGTCGACCTTCCACCGATTCGCCGCGAGGGTTAGCGGAGAGGATCTCGGCATCGAGCCGGCCGCCGGCCTCGACCTGGCGCGCCACCCGGTCCAGCGTATCGACGCCGGGCACCGCAATTTTGAGTTCCATGATCCCGTTACGGAAGCTGAGCGATTCGAGCCGGGCTTCCGGTTCGGCGACCAGCGCGCGGCTGACGACTTCCATGATGGCGAGGAATGGCGCATCGCTGCCGCCCCCGGCGGAGCGGATCGCGCGCAGCCGGGTCTCCATCTGACCGCGCGCATTGACCACCCGGCTGACGTCGGGCATGGCTTCGCGGAACACGGCCTGAATCGACGTATCCAGATTTTCTTCCTGCGCCTTGAGTTGAAACAATTCCGCTCCCTGTCTGATCACCGCCAGCGTGACCAGCGCCAGCAACAGCGCCGCGGCGGTGCGCCAGGGTTTGAGCATGCGCTGCATGCCGGTACGCGGTGCAAAATCGCCTTGCAAAAGGTTGGTGCCCGGCTCCCGGATCGCGGTCGCGGCCAACAGCGGCAGCGCGCCATCGGGCAGCAGCTTTATCTCGAGGCTGGTCAATGCGTCGCGTAACGCATCGAGTTCCGGGCCGAAACGTGCCTGATCTGCAGCGTCGAGATACACAGTGAGGTGGGCGCCGCCTTCGACATCACTGTCCCGGGGGTCGCCGAATATCAGGAAGTCCTCGACCGAGTCGCCTTCAATGCGCAGAGGCACTTCGCCGGGTCGACGGACCAGACAAGCCCCATCCTCGATCACCCAGATCGTCGAGGTCGGCGATGACGGTACCGCCGACTGCTCAGCCATCACGGCCGATATTTCGATGCCGGCTCCTTCCAG
>JBATKC010000228.1:0-2113 GCA_049669065.1 Gammaproteobacteria bacterium | reverse complement strand
ACGTGGTGGTCGAGATGGTCAGCCAGGGCGTAGTGGATCCCCGCGGCCGGCGCATGCAGGAGTGGCGATTCTCCGGCGTAGCGGTGCGCCGCGCGCAGGTGGCCACGCGGATCCAGCAGGAGTTGGGGGTCAACCTGGCTGGCGCGGCATTGGCACTCGATCTGCTCGAGGAGCTGGAGGCGCTGCGCCAGCGTCTCAAACGTCTCGACTGATCCAAAACGCTGGAGACGCCGGCCGACGCGGCCGGGACCTCAGACCTCGATATCCGCCCAGCGCCGCGCCAGCCAGAAGCGGGTAAAGATGCCGGACTGTACGCCCCGATAGACACCCTGCAGCACCCAGATGCCGAGCAGACCGAAACCCAACACCGGACCCAGCAGATAGGCCAGCGGCAGAAAGATCAGCCACTGCATGCCGACCGAGACCAGCATCACCCGGCGGGCGTCGCCGGCACCCAGCAATGCGTGCATCAAGACCATATTGACCGCGTCCAGCGCCATAAACGCACCCATGATCCGCCCTGGCAGCCGGGCCACCTCGATGGTGGCAGGATCATGGATAAACACGCCCAGGATCGCGTCGGGCCAGATGATCAGCGGCAAGCCCAGCAGCCCCATCAGCACCGCACCCACCTTGGTCACGTCCCAGCCCCATTGAGCCGCGTCGTCAGGCTCCTTGCGCCCGAGTGCCTGGCCCACCAGCGTCGATGCGGTCAGCCCGAGACCCAGCCCCGGCAACAGCGCCACCAGCATCACATTGACCAGCACGCTCGCTGCGGCCAGCTCCCGGGTGCCGACCTGGCCGATGATCCAGAACAGCACCACAAAACCGGTGGAGAAAAACAGCTGCTGGATACCGGTCGGCAACGAGAGTCTGAACATGCTCGCGATCTCTGATCGCGGCGGCAGGCGGTGCAAGAAGCCGTGGCTGCGCGCGTGACGAAAACCCAGCGCGATATAGATACCCAATCCGACAAAGGTGGCCAGAGCCGAAGCCAGACCCGCGCCCTCCGCGCCCAGCGCCGGCGCACCGAGGTTGCCAAAAATAAATACCCAGTTGAGAAAGATATTGACCGTGTGCATCACGATCAGCGTGCCCATATACAGCCGCGAGAGATCCACCGCATTCCAGTAACCACGAAATGCAAAATTGCATCCGACCACGGTGATCGCCAGCAGACGCCAGCGCAGATAGGGCACGCCCTGCTCGATCACCGCCGGATCGTCATTGAGATAGGGATAGATATCCGGGATCAGCGTGTAGAGCACCAGCGTGATCACCGGCGCGCCGATCACCACCAGAAACAGCCCGGCGTTGAGCGGCAGCGCCATTTCGTCAAAGCGGCCCTGGCCCTTGCGCCGCGCCGACATGACCTGCACGCCGGTCGAGACGCCGAGGATCAGTGCCATAAACATAAAGTTGGCAAACCCGCCCAGACCCACCGCGCCCAGCGCGGCATCGCCCAGAGTGCCGACCATGGCCGTATCGACCAGGTTGAGGACGTTCTGCGAAATCATGCCGCCGATGATCGGCAGCGCGAGCACGAGAATCCGTCGGAGTCGGGGTCCGTCGACCATCTGAGTGGATCTTCCTTGGGTCGGGGTTGCTGCCGCAGCCGGTGTCAGGACCGCCGGGACGGCTAACAAGTTCGCGCAAGCATAGCGCAGCCGGTGCCTGTTTTGACTGAGCTGCCCTGCATCGGCGCCAACATCAGCAGCCCCCTCGAATTTACACCGGGTATCGCAATGCCTGTACGAGTCTGGCTATTTGACAGGAAAGTATTGCGAATCATTCGCATTCGCGTTAAGCTCGGTCCCGAGGTCAGGTGCTGAACCTGACTGCCACCCACACCGCTGAGGGGCTTATTACGCCGTGTACGTCTGTCTTTGCCATGCCGTCACCGAACACGAAATCCGCAGTGCCGCGGACGCGGGCCACGCCAGTGTCGAGGCGCTGGGCCGCTGTCTTGGCGTCGCCACCGGCTGTGGCCAGTGCGCGTGTATGGCCGAGGAGATTCTCGACGAGCATCTTGAGCCGCCTCGAGACCGCGGTCGGCGATCCGAATCGCCGTCCCTGTTTCCGGCCCCCGCGCCCGCCTGATTCGCCTCGTCAC
>JBATKC010000227.1:0-12368 GCA_049669065.1 Gammaproteobacteria bacterium | reverse complement strand
ATGGGGTGCTGCGCGGATATCATAAGCCGATCATGATCGCCGGCGGCCTCGGCAACATTCGGGCCGGGCATGTGCAGAAGGGCGAGGTGCCGGTGGGTGCCCGGCTCGTGGTGCTCGGCGGTCCGGCCATGTTGATCGGCCTTGGCGGTGGCGCTGCTTCATCCATGGCGCAGGGCCAGAGCGCCGAGGATCTGGATTTTGCATCGGTGCAACGGGGCAACCCGGAGATGCAACGGCGCGCTCAGGAGGTCATCGATTCCTGCTGGGCGATGGGTGAAGACAATCCGATCATACTGATCCACGATGTCGGCGCCGGCGGGTTGTCCAATGCCCTGCCTGAGGTAATCGATCACAGCCAGCTCGGCGGCCGTATAGAGCTGCGCGCGATACCCAACGACGAACCCGGGATGTCGCCGATGGCGATCTGGTGCAATGAGGCGCAAGAGCGATATGTGCTGGCGATAGGCAACGATCGCATCGACGATTTTCTGGCTCTGTGCAAGCGCGAGCGCTGCCCGGTCGCGGTCGTAGGCACGACCACGAGCGAGCGTCAGCTTGTGGTGCATGATCAGCATTTCGGCAATGAGCCGGTCAATATGCCGGTCGAAGTGTTGCTCGGCCGGACCCCGAAAATGACGCGTGACGCCAGCCGTGTATCCCGGCTTGGCGACGATTTTCCGGAGATAAGCGACGTCCGCGAAGCGACCTATCGGGTCCTGCGTTTGCCGGCAGTGGCTGACAAGACATTCCTGGTGACGATTGGCGATCGATCGGTGGGCGGCTTGTGTTGCCGCGATCAGATGGTGGGTCCCTGGCAGGTCCCGGTCAGTGACGTGGCGGTGACCGTCTCCGGGTTCGAAGCGACGACCGGCGAAGCGATGGCAATGGGCGAGCGCACGCCGCTGGCGGTGCTGAATGGCCCGGCGTCCGGCCGCATGGCGATCGGTGAGGCGGTGACAAACATCGCCGCCGCTTCGATTCCCAGATTGTCCGATATTCGCTTGTCCGCCAACTGGATGGCCGCTTGTGGTGCGCCTGGTGAGGACGCCGCTCTGTTCGACACGGTGCGGGCGGTCGGCGAGGAATTGTGTCCGGCGCTGGGAATCGCGATCCCGGTGGGCAAGGACTCCCTGTCCATGCGCACCGCGTGGGAGACCGACGAGGGCCCGCGCAGCGTGACCGCGCCGGTGTCGTTGATCATCTCGGCGTTCGCCCCGGTCGACGATGTCCGCCGTACCTTGACCCCGCAGCTACGCAGCGACGCGGGGCCGACGCGTCTGTTGCTGGCCGATCTCGGCCATGGCCGCAACAGATTGGGCGGCTCTGCGCTGGCTCAGGTGCATGGCGTGATGGGTCACGAGGTGCCCGATCTGGATGACCCGAACCAGCTGCGCGCGCTGTTCGATCTGGTGCAGACGCTGATCCGTGAAGATCGCCTGCTGGCCTACCATGATCGCTCCGACGGCGGCCTGCTGGCGACGCTGGCGGAGATGAGTTTCGCCGCCCGTGTCGGTATCGGGGTCAAACTCGATGGCCTCGGCGAAGAACCGGTCGCGGCCTTGTTCAGCGAGGAACTCGGCGCTGTGCTCCAGGTCCGCGAGAGCGACCTTGACGAGGTGTTGGAGCTGGCTGCGGAGATCGGTCTTGGCGATGCGCTGCATGATCTGGGCAGCCTCGCCGAGGATCAGCGGATCCGCATCCATCATGCGGGTCGCTGCCTGCTCGATGAATCCAGGATCGATCTGCATCGAGCCTGGTCGGAGACGACCTTCCGCATGCAGAGTCTGCGGGACCATCCCGACTGCGCGCGCGAGGAATACGACCGTCTGCTCGACGATGGCGATCCGGGCCTTTGGGCCCGGGTCAGCTTCGATGTCGACGAGGATGTGGCAGCGCCATTTGTCGCCAGTGGCGCCCGTCCACGCGTGGCGGTGCTCAGGGAGCAGGGTGTCAACAGCCAGATCGAGATGGCGGCCGCATTTCACCGCGCCGGTTTTGATGCGATCGACGTACATATGACCGACATCATTGCCGGGCGCGCAGATCTCGAGCATTTCAAGGGTCTGGTCGCCTGCGGTGGTTTTTCCTACGGTGACGTGCTCGGCGCAGGGGAGGGCTGGGCCAAGACCATCCTGTTCAATCCCCGCGCGCGGGATCAGTTTGCGGCGTGGTTCTCCAGGGCGGACAATTTCAGCCTCGGGATCTGCAACGGCTGCCAGATGATGGCAGCGCTCAAGGACCTGGTGCCCGGCGCATCGCACTGGCCACGTTTTGTCGGCAACCGTTCGGAACAGTTCGAAGCGCGTCTGTCCCTGGTCGAGATCGGCGAAACGCCGTCGGTGTTCTTTGCCGGTATGGGCGGCTCGGTGTTACCGATCGTGGTTTCCCATGGCGAAGGCCGGGCGGAGTTTATCGATGCCGGTCATCAGCGTCGGTGTCTGCAGTCCGGCACCGTGGCGCTGACCTATGTGGACAACTACGGCAAGACTGCAAGCAGCTATCCGTCCAACCCGAACGGGTCTCCCGATGGCATCGCAGGTCTGAGCAGCCTCGATGGCAGGGTCATGATCGCGATGCCGCACCCGGAGCGGGTGTTCCGCACGGTACAGCATTCCTGGCACCCGTCTGGCTGGGGCGAAGATAGTCCGTGGATGCGTCTGTGGCGCAACGCCAGAGCCTGGCTCGGCTAGACGTCGAGCGTCTCGGCACACGCTTGCGTAAGCTCAGACCCATGTCCGCAGGCGCCATCCTGCCCGCGCGCCGCGTGCCGCGGCTTGTCCTGATCAGTCTGATCAGTCTGACCACGATGGGCCTGTCGGCTCTCGCCGGCTGTTCCCGCACGCAAGCCGAACCGCCCCGCCTGGTGTTGTTGATCGTGGTAGACCAGCTGCGTGGCGATGTGTTCGAGCGCTATGGCGAGCGGCTCGATGGTGATGGACTCCGCTTGCTGGTCGACCATGGTGTCCATTACCGCGAGGCTCACTTCCGCCACGGCATCACCAACACTGCCCCCGGTCACGTCACTATCGTCAGCGGCGCGCATCCGGCGGTGCATGGGATCGTCGGCAACAACTGGCTCGATCCGGAAACCAATCGGATCGTCTACTGCGTCGAGGATCCGCGGCATCGACTGCTTAAGGAGCCGACGGAGGTCAGAGATGGTGTGTCGCCTGGTCTGGTTACCGTGGAGACCCTCGGTGATGTGATGGTCGGGCACGGCGATGGCGTTTCGCGCGCGTTTGGCGTATCGCTCAAGGACCGCGGCGCGATCCTGCTGGCGGGCCGCGCCGGCAAGGCGTTCTGGTACTCACGTCGCAGCGGGCGCTTTGTTACCAGCGACTACTATTATCCAGGCGAACCCCGGTGGCTCGCAGAATTCAACGCAGCGCAGCCGGCCGAGGCCTATCGGCGGACGCCCTGGCGTCTGCTGCGCGATGACCGGGACTATCGGTTTATCGACCGGGATGATCAGCCCTGGGAGCGCGACTTCAAGGGACTCGGGCGGGTGTTTCCTCATGACCTGGCCGCCAGCAGCGACTACCATGCCGCGCTGCGTTTTACGCCCTATGCTGACGAACTGACGCTGGCGGCGGTCGCTGCGCTGATCGAGGCGGAATCAATCGGCGCGGGACCCGGTCCGGATCTGCTCGGGATCAGCCTGTCCGCCACCGACTATGTCGGCCATGCTTTTGGTCCCGACAGCCTGGAGGCCGAGGACAATCTGTTCCGGCTCGACCGGACAATCAGCGCGCTGCTGGCCCTGATAGACAAACGCGTTGGGCTGGAACGTACGCTGGTGATCCTGACTTCGGACCATGGCATCCCGTCGGCGCCGGAGTTTCTGGCGCTGCGTGGCGACCCGGTAGCGAGGATCGACACACCGGCCATGGTCGCCCGACTCAACGCCGCTCTGCGCGCCGAATTCGGCCTGGATTACGATCCGGTTCTTCGCTTTCTCAATCCCACCCTGTTTCTCGATGTCCGGCGCCTGCAGGCAGACGATAAAGACATCGGGCAGGTGGAGCGCACGCTGGTCCGGTTCGCACTCAGGGAGCCGGGCATTCAATCCGCGTTTGCCAGCCGCGACCTTGTGGCAGGCGTGGACGCGGACTCAGGGGAGCGGGCTTTGGCGCGCGCCTCGATTCAGCCGGGTCGCTCCGGCCAGGTCTATCTGGTGCAATCTCCCGGCTGGCACCTGCACCCGGTTCCGCAGCAGCAGGCGGCCATGCACGGCTCCCCGCATCGCTACGATACCCATGTCCCGATCGTGATCATGGGCCCCGGTCTGGAGCCACAGGTCGTGATACGGCCGGTGGGAGTCGAGAGCCTGGCGGCCAGCGTCGCGGCCTATCTCGGGTTGCGCGCGCCGGCTCAGGCCAGCGGAGCGCTGCTGCCGGAGCTTATCCTGAGCCAGGAACGTTGACGCGGCGGCTGTCATTGAATCCCGTGGCACGGGGCTATTGATCCGGACATTGGCACCCGCTGCGACGCGTCGGTGGATGTCCCGCGGGTCAATCCTGGCCGATCGGCCGGCATGACCGGTTCGAGACGCGATCAAGGCAGCTTTGTCTGCGTTTGTCAGCGTCGTTGGCGCTACGTTAGTCTGACGGGCGGCGGGCATGGAACAGGGTTTGACCATGAATGAGAAAGTCCTTCGGAGCGGCCAGGGGCACGATGCGGGTACGCGCTTTCGTGACGGCGAGATTCATGCGCCGACCGGATCGACGCTGCAGTGCAAGGGCTGGGTGCAGGAAGCGGCGTTACGCATGCTGATGAACAATCTGGATCCGGCGGTGGCCGAGCATCCGGAGCAGTTGATCGTCTATGGTGGCATCGGCCGGGCGGCCCGCAACTGGGAATGCTATGACGCGATCGTTGCGACGCTGCGGCGGCTGGAGAACGACGAGACCCTGCTGGTGCAGTCGGGCAAGCCGGTGGGTGTGTTCAGGACCCACGAGTTTGCGCCACGAGTGCTGATCGCAAATTCGAACCTGGTGGGCAAGTGGGCCAATTGGGAGCACTTCTTCGAACTCGATCGCAAGGGCCTGATGATGTACGGTCAGATGACGGCCGGCTCGTGGATCTATATCGGTTCCCAGGGCATCGTCCAGGGCACCTATGAGACTTTCGCCGAGGCCCTGAGACAGCATTACGCGGGTGAAGCCGCCGGACGCTGGCTGCTCACCGGCGGTCTCGGTGGCATGGGCGGCGCACAACCGCTGGCGGCGGTCATCGCCGGTCTTAGCTGTGTTGCGGTCGAGGTGGATCCCAGCCGCATCGACAAGCGGCTCGCGACGGGCTATCTGGACCATGCCGCCAGCAGCCTGGATCAGGCGATGGCGATACTCGACGACGCCCGGGCCGAAGGACGCGCGGTGTCCATCGGTCTGCTCGGCAACGCTGCCGAGGTGTTTGAGCAGATCGAGCGCAGCGAGCGGCAGCCGGATCTGGTGACCGACCAGACTTCGGCCCATGATCCGCTCAACGGTTACATCCCGGTCGGCTATGACCTGGCCCAGGCTGCGGCACTGCGGGAACGGGATCCGCATGGCTATGTGCGGGAAGCCAAGGCCTCGATGGCGCGCCAGGTCAGATCGATGTTGGCTTTCCATCACAAGGGCGTCCCGACCTTCGACTATGGTAACAACATCCGCGCCATGGCTCAGGACGCCGGGGTTGAGAATGCCTTCGACTTCAAGGGATTCGTGCCGCTGTATATCCGCCCGCTGTTTTGTGAGGGTGTCGGACCGTTTCGCTGGGCCGCCCTGTCCGGCGATCCGGAGGACATCTATCGGACAGACGAGCGGGCCAGGGCGCTGTTCCCGGACAAGCCCGGGCTGCATCGCTGGCTCGATGCCGCGCGTGAGCGGATCCATTTCCAGGGTCTGCCGTGTCGTATCTGCTGGCTGGGATACAAGGAGCGCCACCAGCTCGGACTGGCGATCAATGACATGGTCCGCCAGGGCGAGCTCAAGGCGCCTGTCGTGATCGGCCGTGATCATCTTGATTCCGGTTCTGTCGCCTCGCCCAACCGGGAGACCGAGGGCATGCGCGATGGTTCGGACGCGGTCGCGGACTGGCCGCTGCTCAACGCCATGCTAAATACCGCCAGCGGTGCTTCCTGGGTGAGTTTCCATCACGGCGGCGGCGTCGGCATGGGCTATTCGCTGCATGCCGGCGTGGTGATCGTCGCTGACGGCAGCGAGCGCGCAGACCGGCAGCTGGAGCGGGTGCTGATCAACGATCCGGGCACCGGTGTCATGCGTCATGCCGATGCCGGCTACGAGCGTGCGCTGCAGGTAGCGCGGGAGCGGGGTCTGGACTTGCCCATGGCAGGCCGGTGACCGTGCGACTCGACTGCGGATGACCCCGGCTGTGCATCACACGGGCGCCCCGGCCATGGGTGTGGATGGCTGTCGCGGTGGCTGGTTCTTTTTCGCCAGCCACGGCACGGATTTCCGCTGGGGATTGGCCGCAGATTTCAGCGAGCTGCTGGACGACGCGTCGTCAGGGTGTCGCGTGTTTGTCGATATCCCGATCGGTCTGACCGGACCGTCCTGTACGGTGCGCGCCTGCGATACCCTGGCGCGGAGACGTCTCGGACCCCGCGCTGCCAGCGTGTTTCCCGTCCCCAGTCGCGCCGCGCTGGATTGTGCCGACTATGCGAGCGCCAGCGCGCGCAACAAACAGATGACCGGGCGCAAGCTCTCGCGTCAGACCTGGAATCTGATCGACAAGATCCGCCAGGTCGATATCGCCCTGGGCGAGCGTGCGCATATGGAAATGACCGTATACGAATCGCATCCGGAGCTCTGTTTCGCCGCCTTCGCCGGTCGCCCGATGGTGCACTACAAAAAGACCGAGGCGGGCTTTGGCGAACGTCTTGATGTGCTTGATGCCTGCCGGGCCGGCAGTCGGGCGGTCGTGGGCGCGGCGATCGAATCGGTGCGGCGTGCCCAGGTCGCGCGGGACGATATCGTCGATGCACTGGTGCTGGCGCTCTCGGCGTGTCTGGCGCCTGAACAACTGGAATCGTTGCCGGCCGATCCCGCGCTTGATCAGTGTGGCCGGCCGATGGCGATCACCTGCCCGCGTATGCGACCGCAATGAGCCGGGCAGGCATCGCCTTGGTTTGCTCCGGCCTGATCGGCGTCGCGCTGGCCACCGCGGTCGTCCCGCTGCGCGCCGATGAGATGTCCGGGGCGCCGCCGGCAATCGCGCCGGAAGCCGTCGTCCTGTTGCATGGCCTGGGACGCAATGCGGGCTCGATGGCGCTGCTCGAGCAGCGTCTTAGCGGCGCGGGTTTTACCGTGCATAACATTGACTATCCGTCGCGCAAGGCACCCCCGGAGGTCCTGGTCGGTCTGGTCGCGGATGCGGTTGCCGCCTGCTGCAGTGACGCCGCTACGGTGCATTTCGTCACCCATTCCCTGGGCGGGATTCTGATCCGCGCGTATCTCGAAGCGGATATGCCCGGCAACGCCGGTCGCCTGGTCATGCTGGCGCCGCCAAACAGAGGCAGTGAAATATCCGATCTGCTGCGGGATCAATGGTTGTTTGAAACCATCATGGGGCCGACCGCCCGGCAGCTGGGCACGGATCCGGCCAGCCTGCCCAATCGCTTGCCGCCGCCGCCGGTCGAGACCGGCGTGATCGCGGGCACCGGCAGCATCAACCCCATCGGCACTATGGTGATCCCCGGGGACGATGACGGCATGGTGTCAGTGTGCAGCACATGGACGGAGGGTCTGAGCGATTTCCTCGTGGTGTCGAAGACCCACGCCTTT
Organism: Gammaproteobacteria bacterium; assembly: GCA_049669065.1. GTDB lineage: Bacteria > Pseudomonadota > Gammaproteobacteria > Steroidobacterales > XN24 > CAMYOC01. The sequence continues at coordinate 4,581 of JBATKC010000227.1, read as the reverse complement.
ATCATGCGGTCGACGCAGGTGACCGCCCAGGTGATCCGCTTTCTGCGCACCGGTGCGTTCGACCACGAGGGTGACGACGTGACCGCGCTCTACCTGGTCCGCTGTGGCGAAGCAGCGAAATCATCTGCAGAAGACGCAGGGGTCGAGCCATGAGCGAGGACACGCGATGGATTGCAACAGACGTCGACGATCTGCGGATCAGGTTTGCCGGGCCACAGGACAGCGCCCTGCTCCTGCGCTTTATCCGGCGACTCGCAGCGTATGAGAAGCTCGAACACGAAGTGGAGGCCACCGAGAGCGGCATCCATGAAGCCTTGTTCGGGGCCCGGCCAAGCGCGGAGGCGGTGTTGGCCTATCACGGTCTCGATGCCGTGGGCTTCGCGGTGTTCTTTCATAATTTCTCCACATTTGTAGGTAAACCGGGTCTGTATCTCGAGGACCTGTTCGTGGAGCCATCGGCACGCGGCCTCGGCGTCGGCAAGGCCTTGTTGGTGTTCCTCGCGGGGCTCGCGCGGGATCGCGGCTGCGGGCGTATCGAATGGTCGGCGCTGGACTGGAACACACCGGCGATCGATTTTTACCGCGCGCTCGGCGCAGTGTCGATGGACAGCTGGACCGTGTTCAGGCTGGGCGAGGCGGCCATGGCCAGACTGGCGCCGGTGTCGATTGACCGGGATTAATCGGGACCCTTCCGCCGGGTCGCATCACGGAACCAGGTGCCGGCCTTAAAGCGCCCGCGCCAGTCGATCGCAAAACTCAGGTAGTAGGCCAGCATCAGATACGAGCCGATCCATTGGGCCGGTCGTCCGATCTCGCGGATGCCGAGCAATCTGCCGACGATGACGATCAGCAATATCAAGGTCTGGCCACCGACGATCCAGCGTTTCCAGCGCAGCGATCGGTCAGGGATCAGCCCGGGCACGCGTTGGGCGAGCCGTCCGCTTTCGATCGTGGCCAGAAGCTGTGCCAGATAGGCGCACAGGAAATAGATCGACGCGCCGAGTGAGTGGAGGATCCAGGCCGTCTCCTCGCTGCCCTGGAGCATCAGTTCCGAGAACAGCAGGGCCACCGACGCGGTCATGCCCAAACCCATGATGCGGCGGGCCCGCCGCAATGCGCCGTCAGTGTCAGCCTGGATCGAGAACCAGGCGCCGGCCAGCCTCCACACCCAGAACAGGATCGCGCAGACGATCACCATGCCCACACGGAAGACAAAGGACTCTGGCGGCTGGAGGCCGGTATGCGTGATGTCGGTGCAGGTGCCGACGGGCGGCAAACACCAGCCGACGTGTCCGTTTATCGCCGCCATCACGTAGGTGAGCACAAACAGGATGGCCGGGACCAGTGCCGCAAGCACAGCCATGCGTGCCGGCGAAACCGAGCTCACCATCTGTGGTGCCGCTGTCTGTGATCGTTCGGGTCTGTCCTTCATCGCGCCGTCCCGCGGGCATCGCGTGTCCGGACGGTGCACGGCCGCATCGCTTGCGCGATTACCGGCAGCTTGCTGCGGTGACTGCGGAATGATGGCGGATTCACGCTGGGCGCAGCCGCGGCGACAGCCATCTCGTTTATCGCTGGTCTTGCTGAGCGCATAAATCCGTGCTTTGACCTGTCCATGCCCCGCGTCACCGGGTCTGATCACCTGGCGTGGAGACCGGGCTACGATAACCGATAGCGCGGGTATTTGAGCAAGTGCTGCGGACCGGGGCGGTGACGGAGTGTCGGGGGATGCCGGATGACCGATCCCGCGCGTTGGCCTATCCTGTGATTGTCGTCCTCTTGCGACTCGCTGGAGCCAGATGATGGCCGCGGGCACATCGATGCGAACGAGCGAAAAAATCGGCCTCCTGGCCGACGTCATCCGTTGGCGGTTGAGCTGGGACCGCCGCGATCTGGATACCACGCCAGCGGGTCTTTCCGGAAAATTTGTTACCGGCCCCGAGGCTGCGGCCCGGATCCCTGACGGGTCCACGGTCATCAGCTGCGGCATGGCGGGCAATGCGCGCTGCTCCGGCTTTTTTTGGGCAGTCAGCGAGGCCTTTATCCGTCACGGTCGTCCGCGCGATCTGACCTGGATCTCGGTCGGGGCGCAGGGCGGTCGTGGCAAGGCGCCGGGGACGGTTGAGGAGCTTGCCCGCCCCGGGCTGCTGCGCCGCTACATCAGCGGTCATGTGGAGACGGCGAAAGCGTTGCTGGCACTCGCCGAGTCTGACCGTCTCGACCTGCATGTGTTGCCGCAGGGTGAGCTGGCCTTGCTTATCGAGGCTCAGGGAGCAGGTCACGCAAGCCTGCGCAGCCGCACCGGCGTCGGCACCTTTCTCGACCCGCGCTGCGGTCCCGGCTCGGCGATTTGCAGCCGGGATGATCTGCAGCTGATCAGCGCTGCCGGTGACGAGCTTGCGTATCAGCTGCCATCGATCGACTGTGCGCTGTTCTCAGCCGCAGCGGCAGATCCGTCCGGCAATGTCTATCTGACCGACATGGCGACACTGACCGAGACCCGCGAAGCGGTGCGCGCGGCGCGCTACAACAAGGGGCTGGTGATGGCGGTTGTGGCCGGGGTTTGTGAGGAAGACCCGGCTGCGCCCCGGGTTGCGGCCGACGATGTGGATGGGATCATCGTCAATCGTTGGAACGAGCAGACAGTGATGGCGCCACAGCGCCGGCCCTGGAGATTGTTTTGTCCAGGCGGTGACGGTGATGATCACAAGGCGATCGAGAAGCTCCGTCTGATCAACCGGCTGCTGCAGATCACGCCGGTCCGCGGACCCGTGGATCTGGCACTAGGGCGGCTTGGCGCGACGCTCTTTGCGGAGGTCGTCTCGCCCGGCGCCCACATCAATATCGGCGTCGGCCATCCGGAGGAGGTCTGTCGCGAGGTCTATGCGAGCGAGCTGCATCACCAACTGGTGTTTACCACCGAGACCGGTGTCTATGGCGGTCTGCCGGCACCGGGGATCTATTTTGGCGGCGCGGTCAACCCGCAGCGCTTCGAGTCGTCGGCCTGGATGTTCCATCATTACCGTGAGCGACTGGATGCGGCCGTGCTCGGCATCCTCGAAGTGGACAGCCAGGGTGACGTCAATGTCTCCCGCCGCGGGCCGCGGATAGTGGACTATGTCGGACCCGGTGGATTCCCCACCATCGTCGATTGCGCCCGCACGGTGATCTTTGTCGGTAGCTGGATGGCCGGTGCCCGCTGGAGAGTCGAGGGAGAGCGTATCCGCCTGCTACGCCCCGGGCGACCGAAATTTGTCGACAAGGTCGCCGAGGTCACGTTCAATGGACAGCGCGCGCTGGCAGACGGCAAGCGGGTCTATTATGTGACCCATGTGGGGGTTTTCCGTCTCGGCGATGGCGGCCTCGAGTTGATCTGGCTGATGCCAGGGGTCGACCTGGAACGTGACGTGCTGGGGCATTCGGGCGCGCGGCTGCGGGTGGCGGAGCCGCTGAAACAGGTGGATGGGTCGGTAGTCAGCGGGCGCGGATTCGTGCTGAACTGGCACGCGACCTGAGAGTGTTGCCGGGTTGTTTTGGAGAATGGGGGAGACAGGACTATGCATGGTGGCGATCGGGTTGCCGAGATACTCAAGGCCCAGGGAGTGCGCTGTGTATTCACCCTCTGCGGTGGCCATGTTTCCCCGATCCTGACCGGCGCGCGCGCCCTGGGCATCCGCGTGCTGGATACGCGACACGAGGCCACGGCGGTGTTCGCGGCCGACGCGGCGGCCCGGATCAGCGGGACGCCCGGCGTTGCAGTGGTGACGGCTGGCCCCGGCCTTACCAACAGCGTCACGGCGGTCAAGAATGCGCAGCTCGCACAATCACCGCTGATAATAATCGGCGGCGCCACCGCCACCGTTCTCAAGGGCCGGGGCGCGCTCCAGGACATCGACCAGGTGGCACTGATGGAGCCGCACGTCAAACATGTGTTGGTCGTCGACCGCATCCGCGAGCTGGTGCCGAGCCTGGAGCGGGCCTTTGCGATCGCCAAGTCCGGCGTGCCCGGACCGGTATTTATCGAGTGCCCGGTCGATCTGCTCTATCCGGAGGCTGTAGTCAGAGACTGGTATGGCGTGGCCAAACGCGGTGGTGGTATTGCCGGCCGCGCCCAGCGTTTCTATCTGCGGCGTCATCTGGCACGCATGTTCGACGATCGCCTCGGCCAGCGACCGGGGCCCGCGATGATCGAACCGGTGCCCGGCGCGGTACCCGAGCAGGTGCTCAATGTGGCGCAGAAGTTGCGCAGCGCGCGGCGGCCCTTGCTGATCGTCGGCAGTCAGGCGGTTTGCGAGCCGGAGCGGGTCGCCACGGTGGCCGAAGCCGTCGATCGTCTCGGCATCCCGGTCTACTTGTCCGGCATGGCGCGAGGATTGTTGGGTTCGCGGCACCCGAGACAGTACCGTCACCGTCGTCGCGACGCGCTCAAGACCGCCGATCTGGTGATCCTCGCCGGCGTGCCTTGCGACTTCAGGCTCGACTATGGTCGCCATATCCGACGCGCCGCGACACTGATCAGTGCCAATCGCAGTCGCGACGAGCTGCGTCTGAACCGAAAACCGGAGGTCGGACTGCTGGCCG